>JAAUUG010000088.1 GCA_012031195.1 Oscillatoriales cyanobacterium SM2_1_8 | reverse complement strand
CAGGAGCCTGGGCCACGGGGGCAGGAGCTTGGACAACGGGGGCAGGGGTGGGACGGCTCCAGAAAATCGCCCCGATGGCGATCGCCGCGGCCCCGCCAGCCGTCATCGCCAGGGGATAGGGGTACAACCAGGGGTTGGCCGGTTCTCGTCCCTTGGGTTTGGGGGTGATTTTAGGCAAAGCCTCTTCCCGTCCCTTGGTTTTGGGCAAGGTTTTTTGGGGAGAGTTAGGCAAAGCCTCCGTGGGGTTGCCTGCGGCGTGGGGGCGGGCCGGGGTCAAAGGCACCGTGGGGTTGGCGACCCGGTTTTCGGCATTGGCGATCGCCTGCAGCACCTCCCGTGCGGTTTGGTAGCGTTGGCGGAAGTCGTAGCGCACCATTTTGTCCAGAATGCGTTGCAGTTCCGGCGGGAAGGCATTGTCCCCGAGGCGATCGTGCCAACGAATTTCCGCCGTTTCCGGGTCTTCGCCCAGAGCCGCCGGGTGGGTGCCGGTCAACGCTTCGATCGCCACCATGCCCAAGGCATAAATGTCGCTGCAAAAGCGGGGTTTGCCGCCCAATTGCTCGCTGGGCATGTACCCCGGCGTGCCGATGGCCACGGTAAACGTGGATTGACCGCTGGCATCCGTCACCAGGGTCGTGATTTCCTTAACCGCTCCAAAGTCGATCACCACCACCCCCCCATCGGCCGCACGGCGGATCAGGTTCGCCGGTTTGATGTCGCGGTGGATCACCTTGGCTTGGTGCACAAAATCGAGGGTGGTCAACACATCCTTGAGCCAGGTCAACACTTCCGCCGCCGGAAAACGTTGGTTTGGCAACAGCAGGCGATCCAAGCTCTCGCCTTCGATGAATTCTTGCACCAGGAAAAACTGACCGCCCAACTGAAAGTGGGCCAACAGCCGCGGGATGCGATCGTGGCTGCCCAGCTTGCCCAGCACTTCGGCTTCCTTCTCAAACATGCGCTGGGCCGTAGCCAGAAGGTACGGGTCTTCGGTTTGCGGCTTGAGGAACTTGACCACACAGGTGGGGTGGCCGGGCATATCCCCATCTTCCGCCAGATAGGTCTTGCCAAATCCACCGGCTCCGAGTTGCTTGAGGATGCGATAGCGTCCCCTCAACCGCTTTTCGCTCATGGCGCTTGTTGCCTTGGCCGTTGCTCCTGAATTATAGGACGGAATCTGGGGCGGCCAAGGATCAGGGTCGAGGATATTGGGCGATCGCCTCCCTCCGCAAGGTCTACCACTTGATCGGGTTGTGGTGTCATTTGGGAGATGGAGGAAAAGGATGCACCTCCGGGCAGTGCTGACCTCTCACCCCAACCCTCTCCCTCCTTCGGCGGGCTTCGACTGCGCTCAGCCCACCGTCAAGAATCGAGGAGAAGGAGTCAGTCGGTGTCGATGTTCTCGACACCCTTAATGTCAACACCACCTAGATGACGGCAAAGTTTGCATTGGTAATTGCCGGTGCCCCCGCAAGGTTCGCCAGTTGCACCTGTGGCAACGCTCCGTTTCCATCCGGATCGAAGAACAATTGACCCGCGTTGTACACAAACCGCTGAGCGGCTGTTGTCGCCGCCAAGCCCGTCGTGAACTGTGATGCCAGTAAAGAACCGGGATTGAGCCCAAAAGCCTCTCCGTAGACGGCGATCCTGTCTTCAGCAGCCGAGAAGCCAGAAATGGCATCAATTCCTTCATCAGGGGCGGCGTAGAAGATCACATCGCTACCGACGCTGCCGATCAAGGTGTCCTCCCCTTTGCCGCCAAACAGCGTGTCGTTGCCCAAACCACCATCTATCGAGTCGTTGCCGTCACCACCAATAACCAGGTCGTTGCCGGCAAAAGCGGCGATTGTATCCCGACCATTGGTGCCTACAATCACATCATCGGTATTGCGCCCAAGGGTTAGGCTACCGCCGAGGGTGTTGGGCTGTGACAAGATGCCCGGAGAAGTCTGAGCCAGACCACCCAGAGTAAAGGTGGCAGTGTTGGTTACCGTAACCGGACTCGGTACAATCCGAGCATAATTGGGGTCGGTGGTAACAACGGTAGCAGTGATGTTGTACGTGACGTTTCCATCCAACACCAAATCGTTGACCCCAGTGACAACTACTTGCTGTGGGGTAAACCAATTTGTGGGCGTGAACGTCAACGCGGTTGTGGATAGGCGACCCTCGGCACTGTTAAACGCAAAGTTGAGCGTGACCGGTACCGTTGGCGCTGCCGCGAGGTTAACGCTAAAGTTATCGCTGGTACCGCTTTCCGAAGTTTTCAGCGTGGTTTTGTCGATAAAAATTCCCGGCAAAGCCGAAATGCTGATTTGAGCGTTGGAAACACCGCCCCGTCCATCGGCAATCACGTAATTGAGAACCGTGGTGCCCTTGAAATCCGGGTTGGGGGTAAAGACTACCGCTTTGCCATCGGTGGCGATTTCCGCTTTGCCGCCGGTTTGCTCGCTGGTTCCCACAAAAGCCGGATTTTGCTCGGTGGAAGTAACCAAAACCACGGACAGAGAACCCTTATCCCCCTCGTCGGGATCGCTGTCGTTCGCAAGAACATCGATGGTAATGGGATTGCCACCGGTAACCGCGGTGTCGTTTACGGCGATCGGGGAATTGTTGCCCACAACCACCTGCTCCGCCGGATTGTTAACGATTTCGAGAGCTTCGTCAATCAGAGTATCCAGGTTGTTGCCCGTAAACTCGGACTGCAAAGTACCCACCGTTTTGGTACCGGCGCCCACATCTTCGAGCGCTTGGGCAAACTCGTTCTGCGAGACCCGTTGAATGGCGGCAATGTTGAGCAGCTTCTCATCCATGCTCAGGGAGGGGTTGTCGATGATGCTCTGAATTTTGCCATTGAGGTTGGCAATCAAAGCGGCGATCGCCCCGATGGTTTCAGCGCCAAACTGAGGCACCGCTTGACCAATCAGGTTTTGCAGCGTTTGCTGGGCTGTGAGGTTGGAAAGTTCTGCCCCTGTCGTCAGGAACTGAGATACCGCATCCACGACCTGTTCTGCCAACGCCAATCCATCCGCTCCCGCCTCACGCCCCTGGAGGAGCGCCGTAATCTGAACCAACAAACTCTGAAGCTTCACTTGAGTGGCAAAAGTCTTCAACCCGGCGAGACTGCCATTGTTCGCATCTTCAATCGCGTTGTAGGTGCGCAGGTCGAGGTCGCTGGGCAGATTGAAGGCTTCGAGCACCAGTTCCCGCGCCTGATCGACAGTTCGTGCCGACTCCGCCAGCTTTTTTGTCAAGCTGCTGAACAAATCTTGGGCGACGGGTTCCAGAGCCGCTCCCGCCGGAAAATCATCCAAATCCAGCAGGGGTTGAATAATTTCATTGCGCAATTCGGTAAATCGAGCAGTCGCACTCTTGCTGGTGTCGTTGCCGATTTGCAATACCTTCGCGACATCGGCCAAAATCGCTGCGTACAAGTCGGGAGCTTCCGCCTGCAGTAGAGCGCCAAGGGTAACCCCCGAACCAATAGAAACCGTGTTGAGCAGGGCTTCCACAGCACTCAAATCGCTCAAAACCAACGAAGAGCCGCTACCAATCCCCTCGGCAAGGCGATCCAAAATGGCATTGGCCACCCGATCCATCAGTGGAAGCCGTGGGTCTACTTTTTCAGGGTCGGGGTCTGTAAAGATCGGTTCCTTATCCCAAACAGCTTGGGCCGTGCGGGTTAGCACAACTTGCAGCACCGTGCTGGCTTGGAACACCCGCAAACCAGCTTGTTGCAACCCTTGGTCTGTAGAGGCCAGAGCCGCAAGGACATCAAAGCTCAGCAGATCGACATCCAAACCAGACAAGCCCAAACCGTCTTGCAGCTTGGTCTCTGCTGTAGCCAAGTCCTGCTCCGACAGCTTCGCCACCAATGTATTGAGGGGCGTGATTTGAGTTGAATCCAACGGCGCTTTGATGGGCACCGCCAGCGGCAACAACGTGGAAGTATCTACCCCCCCCATAATCACAATCTGCCCCTCTTCCGGATCGATCACCCCATTCTTGTTGGTATCGAACAGGAACTCGGGAATATCCAACTTGTAGCTGCCGTCGCCGTTGGTGAAAGTAGCTGGCTCAAATTCATCCCGCACACCGTCAAAGTTGGCATCGAAGAAGACCATGCCTGCAGTCACGTAGCCATCGAATGCCGAGCCAACCGAAGTGCCCTTAGGTCCCAAGTCAAATTCAAACAGCGTGGCTACCGGGAAATCCTGCGCATATACCTTACTTCCCAGTACTTTTACTAAAATTGCAATAAACAGGTTAATCTCGCCACTGAGACGGAACACATTGAACAAACCACCCCGAGCCTGTTGCACGATTTCAGAAGCATGGATGCGACCGTCGCTTGTACCTTGTACCTCACCCACATCAATGAGATCGAGGTTTGCCACGCCTTTCACACCGCCCAAAATGTAGGCTTCCACAATCTTGGCAAAGTCTAAGCCAGCACCTACCGCAATCCGCGCATCCATCACCAGTTCTGGCTTCTCGGGCCCGCTTCCGTCTAAATTCACCCGATCGCTGATGTAGAAACCATCTAGCGGTAACAAAATGTCGAGTGGATTGCGGGGATCGAATGTCTTGTTCTTGATCTTCTTCGCCAATCGATTGATGCCGGAAGTGTCAAAACCAAAGTCAACATCAATGGTCAAACCGAAGGAACCCTCTAAACGCGCCACAATGGTTGGTGGGATGGTGTAGATTGGGAACTCACGCTCGATAGAAAACCGAAATTCTGCTTTCGGCAAGTCTAATCCAAGGAGCGGCACATCCTGGCCGGCCAACAGTCCCGGAATGTTTTCAAAGATCAGCGGTTTGATAGGCAGCTTCTGCAGAGACTCCAAGAGCCGCGCAATTTTGCCGGACGAACCAGAATTTGTGTTCTTGGTCTTTGCAATAACTTCTTGGAACTTGCTATCTGTGGTTGCTGAAGGAATAAACGTAGTTGGAGATGGTGGCTGGTTAAACTCGATTTTATCAATCAAATCAATAACCAGGCTTTCGTTTTCACCCAGCGCTGCAAGTTCACCAATGAAGTTCCGAATGCTAATAATGTTCTCAACCAAGGTTGTAAACGTCTGAAGGCTGCTGCTCCCGAGACCACCAATGGCTGCAGCAATCTCCAAAACTGTGGCTTTACCATCGCCATTGCGATCAAATACACCAACAAGGCCAATACTTTTTAGGAAGCCAACTTCTGTATTAAGCGCATCGATAATTGGATCGATAGGCTTGATATAAGTGTCAAACTTCTGAACAAAGGGTTTGACCTGGTTGGTGAGCCAAGAGCCCACGTCAAATTGAACATTGCGAACGCCAGCGGTCAAATTGGGCAGGGTCACGCTTTGCCCTGCGCCCTCTCCAGCAGGCTTGAAAACATACTTGAATCCGCCGTAACCAACATCAAGGTCAGCCAGAAGCTTGGGCAGGCTAGACCCTTCGCCTACCCCAACGGAACTCTTGAGGAATAGGTTGGCATCGGCCGTTGCTTCCAGTCGGAAGTTGTCCCCTAAGGTGCCGATTGGATTGGAACCCGTCAACAACACCCGCTCAAGATCGCCAAAACCTGCCTTCATGCCAAGGTTAAGCTTTGTTCCTCCTTTGCTTAGATCGTCTTGCAATTCCGCCCGCAGGGGCCCCAAGAAGCCGGCTGCAGTAAACGGTTGTCCCTGGGCGTTGGGGGGCAAATCTGCGGTAAATGCCAATTGCAGGAAAGTATTGCTGGCTTGGACATAGGGCTGCGGGTCGAGCGGATTGCCAAGATCCAGACCAAAGCCCAACCCTAGAGAAGCATTGGCCCCAAGTCGCGCTGTGCCATCGACTTCTACACCCAGGTTGCTGTTGCCCAAATTGGAGGCAAGGTTAAGCTCGGCAAAGGTAACGTCGTAGTTCAAAACGAACGTTACATCAATGCCCTTGCTATCCGCCGTGAATGTAGTTCCCGTGAGGCTAAATCCTGTCGGCAATACCTTGTTGATTTCTTCTACCAGGGCGGCTGGATTGGCCGCAAAACGTACAGCATTCCCCAGACTGTTGGTAAGTCCGTCGCTGATAAGGGTGCCCAGCCGCACGCCTACTGAGGACAGAGAACCGACAATCGGCAAATCGGTGATCTCCTTGATTCCCGATAGCGCCTGCTGTTCAACGGCACGCAACGTGTTCAGGAGGCTATCAGCCAAAAGTTCGGCTTCATTGCCCTGGAAGGTACGAGCGCCAACATCCACTACCCCAACCGGGAGGGAAGGAACTTGGAGAGCGCTGTACATGCTGTCCGTGCTGGACACCCCAAAGACCAAGGTGGATGGCTCCAAGGACTCCTCGACAACGTCGTCCGCGATCGCCTCGAGGGTCACCACCTGGGGTTGATTCCAGTTGCTGTTGTTGAACGTAACGGCCATCACCGAAGTTGTGAAGTCTGGGCCGTTGCTATCGTTCTCAGAAAAGCTAATGGTGACCGGGGCAATGGGTTCGCTGCTTAGGCTGATGGTAAAGGTATCCTTAGCCCCTCGCTCCTCTACCCGCAAAGAGCGATCGCGCGGCCCCGAAACCACAATCCCAGCCTTGTCATCCTCTTTGATGGAAACGGTTGTCGTGGTCACGGCAAAATTGTTGTATGCCGAGTCCGCACTGGAAACCATGTAGCCGATGGTGGCCAACCGATCCCCCTTGTCAATGTTGTCATCGACTGCCACAACGTTCACCCTTTGCGTTGTCTGCCAGTTCTCGGGCGTAAACACCAAGGAGGTTGCGCCAAGCATCAAGTCGGAAGGCGAATTTGGGGTGATGGTGACCGGTACGCTAGGCTGACTGGTGAGGCGAACTTGGAAAGAAGTATCGGTGCGCCCTTCTTCCACAAAAGATTGCTTCCCACAATGTCCACACCGACCACGTCATCATCGGTGATGCGTACGGTGCCAATGTTCGGTGTCCCTACTGCGTAAGCCGTGCCGCTGTTTAACGTGAAGATCACGTCCTCATTCAGCTCGCTCATGAAATCATTGACAGGATTGACAAGGACATTGATTTGTGTGTCACCTTTTGCAATCACCCCCGTACCGGTGTTTCCAGTCAAACCGAGAATGCTGTAGTCTGCCGGCACCTGGGCGTTACCGCCAACGGTGTAGCCGAAAGTGATGTTGTTGGGAGCCGGCACAGGCCGGGGCGACATCGTCGCCGGATCGATATCGTTGGGATCTACCAGAAGCAATTCAAACCGCCCTTGCACCTGACTCTGTTCGGAGGCATTACGGGTGGCTGCTACACGAATCTGTGGTAGGTCGTTGTCAAGGATGTTAACCTCCAAATTGGAGATCTTGATCCCTGAGTAGTTGGGGTCGTTGGTTGCGAAAACTTCGTGGGTGAGTGTACCGCTGTGATCTCCCTCGATTTTTTGGTCGTTCACAGCTCGGACGTAAATGGTCTGCAGACTGGTATCCGACTTGCTGAAATCTACGCTTCGGCTGAAAGGGCCACTGCTGCTGGTACTGACCTCCAATTGTTCACCGCCACTTACCCGAAAGGTAACCTCGCTGCTGGTTGCCCGGTTCAGATTGAGGGTGTAGCTAGCGGCTGTGGTTGCCCCCTCGGCAACGTTGCCCATCAGGCTGCCAATGCTTACGCCAAAACCATCATTGTCCTGGTTGGTGACTTGGACGGTGGGCAGGTTGGTGAGACCGCCATACTTTCCGTCTCCACTACTGGGCGCAAGGGTCAGGGTGTAAGGAGGATTGGGGGTCGCATCGTCGTTATCTACCCCAGTTACCGTGACCGTTTGCGCCTGATCCCAGTTTGTCGCATTAAAAGTCAAAGCCTGGGTACTCAAGGTTCCTTGGGTCGCTACCAGCCCCGTGAGGTCCACCGTTACCGTAGCCGTGGGTTGGCTGTCGAGGGCAATGGCAAAAGTACCCGCCGTGCCGGCTTCCGAAGTCAGAATTTGTGTTGGATTTACAGAAATGCCGGCGGTGTCGATGTCTGTGATGGTAACCGTCACCGGCGAACTGTTGGCACCCAAGGTGTAGCCCGAAACGCCGCCCCCACCGACTAGGTTCACCACAAAGGTTTCATCCCCTTCATCGATGAAGTCATCCGTAATTGCGACGTCGATGACTCCTAGGCTCTGTCCCTGGTCAATGACCAGGGTGCCCGGCAAGGCGAAAAAATCAACGCCATTGGTGGCCGTGCCGCCAACGGTATAGCTGACAGTGGTGGGAAATTGTGCGCTGTTGGAGAGGGTTACCGGAATTTGTACGCCCGCGTTCAGTGCCTCCTGAACGCTCATTGCGCCAGCGAGAACGGTGGCCGTGGGGAAGACATCGTTGTCTTGGATCACCAGCGCCGCCATGTTTTGACTGCCCAAGACGTAGCCAGAAGCAACCGGCAGAGTTGGTGACGTCCCAAGCCCACCGGTCAGTTGAAAATCGATGGTTCGAGGCGGAATGTTGACAATCTCATCGTCGACGGGAGCGGCCACAATGTTGGCCATGGATTGACCTTGGGGAATGCGTACAGACCCCACACCCGTTGCTTGAACATATGAAAAATTGTAGCTCTCACTTAAAGACAAGTTGTAGAGAGCTCGCGTATCCGCAGTACCCGCCACCGTAAACGAGACCGTGGCCCCATCCTGCAATGCGGGCACTGAGTTCATCATGCCATCGGTCAGTTCAACGACAAATGTCCCGGGTGTGGAAGCTTCGGTGAAAGGACTTTGAGTCCCGGTTTCTGCGGGCATACCTGTGGCACGAATGGTCGCAATGGGTACCGCATCGTTGTCGGTGATGGTTGCCGTGGCTACGCTTGTGCCTAGACCAAATCGCGGCTCACCACCTGCCCCCAAAGTAACCGTGAAAACCTCATCCCCTTCAGCGATGAAATCATCGGCGACGCTGATGGTGACAGTAAAGTTGCTTGAAGAGTTCGTCGATTCGGGAACACTGAACACACCTGCAGTGATCGAAAAGACCTGCTCACGGAACAACAGCTTAAAGTCTTCGACGGTAGCCGCTGCCACCATTGAAGGTGGCTCAATTGAAGGTGCCCCAATGGAGAAGGGAACGGCAATTCCCCCGGAAGGAATGGGGTTCATGACGCTGAGGCGAAACGTCCCATTCGTCGAAGGTTCCGCAGCATCTTGAACCTGCTCAATGCTGACTACCGGCTCGTTGTCCTCGATCGTGAAGGTAAAAGCCGAAAGACCGCTGAGCGTGTAGAGAGAGTTATCCAGAAAACGAACCTCAAACTGTTCATCTCCTTCAAACACACTGTCATCGAAGCTGTTAATGGTCAACGTAGCCGTGCGACCGCTGATGGCGAAAGTACCAATGTTGATATCGCTGGTTTGCCCTGCTACGGTAGCAGGCATCGTACCTACACCCAGGATTTCATATTCAAGGATGGGAGCAAAAGTAGGGTCGGCATCAAGAGAAAAAGTGAAGACAAAGTTACCGCCTTCTTTGACCCTGGCAGCAGGACTCGCGATTGTGAGCAAAGGGATCGCCAACGTTTTGACACCCGTTGTGTTTTGAGCTTGGGTCTCAAAAACAACACTGGAGTTGCTTAGATTGGGAGCGCTGGGTATATTGCTTGGGGCGATCGCCAGAACCTCTGTGTTAGGGCGCCCAAAGATGTTTGGACCAAATCCGCGGCTGCGTTCTGTCCAGTAGGTGTACCAGTGCCCCCAGTCGCTCCAGCAACCACAGAATTGCTTGTAAAGAAGCCAGAGGAGGGTGGTGTCAAAAATACAGCTCTTGTCCTGCCAGATAAAGGGGGGCTTGGGGTTTCCGATTCAAGATCAAGAGTGAAGGTTTGCCATGATGATCCTGAGTTCAGAAAAATGGCACCACCCAAGGCAGCACCGCCCCCACCAAAACCCCCTGCTCCCCCTTCTGTAGTACTTGAACCAGAGCCTCCAGAGCCACCGCCACCTCCCAACCGAGTCACTTGAGGACGACCATCAACAAAGTTGATGACTGTGCCTCCACCAAAGCCCCCCATCCCCCCACCACCGCCACCACCACCACCG
>JAAUUG010000087.1 GCA_012031195.1 Oscillatoriales cyanobacterium SM2_1_8 | reverse complement strand
CGGCCACCCCACCCCATAGCAGACCACCGCCAGCACCAAACTGACAAACATCCGTGGTTTTGGCCGCCGGGGCAATCCCCTTCGCCCGGGCCAACGCAAAATATTCCCGCTGCCCCAGAAACACCAAACCGCCCACCAACAGCACAAAAGCCCAGCCCCCCGCCAGCACCGCCGCCAGGGCCAACGGCAGGGCGATCGCCGCGCTTAGAACCCGTGCCCAGGGAAAACCAACCCGCAGCCCGTCCAATGCATTACAGTACAAAAAGGTACCTACAGGCTAGCCTATCGACCATGGTTGCGGTGAACCCCTATCGCGTTCTTGGCGTATCCCCCCGCGCCAACCCCCAGCAAATTCGCCAAGCCTACCGGGAAAAAAGCAAGCAATACCATCCCGACACCACCGAGTTGCCGGCCCCCGAAGCCGCCACCAAATTCCAAGAACTCAACGCCGCCTACGCCGTCCTCAGCAGCCCCGAACGGCGGTTGGTCTACGATCGCCTGCAGGAGACCCTCGCCCGCCAAAAACGGGCCCAAAACTTCAGCAGCCGCGACGACGACGGTCTCCCCGAAGAACGCGAGCTATCCGGCGGCGAACAATTCGCCCTCTTGGCCATGGGCCTCACCTTGCTCATTTGCACTGCGGCGATCGCCTATGCCCTGTAAAGAGACAGCTCAAAAATAGGCAAACAGGATATATTGAGAATAGATGGTTTCAATTGGCTTGTATGGAAACGCAAATGCTCAAACAAATAATCAAAGAATCCCTCAGAGAGGTTTTGCGGGAAGAAAGACTTGCCTTTTCTCGGCATCTTGCCCCCTACATTACCGATGAGGAGCAGGCAGAAATCGAAATTGAGCTCGGCACACCAACCAACCAAACCCAGAAGAAATGCAAGAAGATCTAGTAGACATGACGCACTGGGTTAAACATGGCGGTAAAATTTCGTAAGGAAGCAATCCGTTTTTGCAGAAAACCTCATTGCAAGAAACCGTAAAAATCCAATCTCAGCTTAATCAACTTTTGAGCAGTATCTTTAAGAAGTATTGAGGAACAAGGAATTCTTCCGTTCACAGAGCTTGATATTAAAAAAAATGAAATGAGAGAAAAATGAAAGGAGAGTGAGAAGGATTTTATCGGCTCCGAATCGACAAAACCAGAGTTATAGCTGTTTTGCATAGCGACGAGACAAAACAACTCGGGTCGCAGGGGCGAAGCCCCGGTATTCGTTCTATTAGACTTTCGTTGGGCAGGAAAAAACTGTGTCAATTTTAATTAAAATGACTGTAAGACGCCTAATAATTTCACCACAAAGCCGGGAAAATCCAAAGTTATTGACGGCGATTGAGTTTGATCGTTGTGTGCAAAGAGAATCCGCTTAGACATAAGCTACAATGTTGACAATCCCAACCATCAATACCATGAAAACTTTAACGGCAATCATTGAAGAGGCAGATGAAGGTGGCTACTTTGCTTATTGTCCAGAGGTTAAGGGAGCCAATGGACAAGGAGAGACCATTGAAGAGTGTTGTGAAGACTTAAAAGCGGCGATAAAACTTATTGCAGAAGAATTGGGAGTCGAGACAATTTCCAACTTGTCTTCAAGTGTGATCTGCACAGAGATTGTAGTCGCATGAAAAGAGGTGATTTAATTAGACATTTGAAAGATTTTGGTTGCATCTTGAAAAGAGAAGGGGCGGGGCATTCTCTATGGATGAACCCCAAAACCGAAGAAATGGAAGCCGTACCTAGACATAATGAAATCAAAAATCAGCTTGCCAAGAAAATATGTAGAGGTTTGTCTATACCTGATCCGTAGGCTAGCCGATCGACAAGATGCCCGTAGCAAATCACTGCCCCCGACTGTATGCGAAACTACAGATTGTTATCCAAAATCAATGATGGCGGGCGATCTGCGCTTTCTGAGAAACAAACGAGACGAGTGTCCTCATCCGTCCTTGATGCTCCTGCTTAGGAATGTTGCGTGAGGGAAGGCTCAAAATCATAGCACCGCCGCCAACAGGGTTTGGGTGTAGGGGTGTTGGGGGTGGCGATAGATTTGGGGGGCTGGGGCCACCTCCACCAACGCCCCTTCGTGCATCACGGCCACGCGATCGCTCATGAACTGCACCACCGCCAGATCGTGGGAGACAAACAGCAACGTCAGCCCAAACTCGGCCTGCAATTCCTTGAGCAAATTCAGCACTTGGGCTTGCACCGATACATCCAGGGCCGATACCGGTTCATCCGCCAACACGAGGCGGGGTTGCAAAGTAAGGGCGCGGGCGATGCCGATCCGTTGACGTTGTCCCCCCGAAAATTCATGGGGGAAGCGGCGGGCGGCCTCCGGTTCCAGACCTACCCGCTGCAAAAGGTACCGAATCCGTTCCCCCCGTTGCGGTCGGGCCATGCCGTGGACGATGAGGGGTTCCGCCAGGGTTTCTCCTACCGTCAGGCGCGGGTCGAGGGAACCAAAGGGGTCTTGGAATATCACTTGGACTTCCCGGCGAAACCCTTGCCGTTGGCGGCGATCCAGCTTGGAGATGGCGGCCCCATCCCACCGTAGGGTGCCCCCGGCCAGGGGTACCAATCCCAGAATGGCTTTGAGCAGGGTGGTTTTGCCGCAGCCCGATTCCCCCACCAACCCCAGGGTTTCCCCCGGATGGATCGCCAAATTTACCCCCCGCAGGGCCATGGGCGATCGCCGCCGGTATTGCGCGTAGACGTTTTCCAGTTCCAGCAGCGGGGCTTGGGCAGTCAACCGGGCCAGCCGTTGGGCCGCTTCTTCATCCGAAATTTCTGGGGGCGGGGGTGGTGGGGTTTCCTGCAAAAAATCTGCCACCACCGGCAACCGGGCCGGACGATGGGTGAGGGGGGGGCGGCAGGCCACCAAGCCCCGGGTGTAGGGGTGGTTGGGGGCCGTCAACAATTGGGAGGTGGGGCCCGTTTCCACCGCTTGCCCTTGGTTCATCACCACCACCCGTTCGGCAATGCGGGCCGCCACCGCCAGATCGTGGGTGACAAAAATCATGGCCATTTCCCGTTCCCGCTGCAGATGCCGCAGCAGATCCAACAGCGCCGCCTGCACCGTTACATCCAGGGCCGTGGTGGGTTCATCCGCCAACAACAACCGGGGATTCCCGCCAACGCCATGGCCACCGTCACCCGCTGCCGTTGCCCCCCCGACAACTGGTGGGGATAGGATTCAAACACCCGCTCCGGTTCCGTCAATTGCACTTCGGTGAACAGGGCGATCGCCGAGGCCCGGGCGGCCCGAGCCGTCAACTTTTGCCTTACCATCAAGCCTTCGGTCACCTGGTAACCGCAGCGAAACAAGGGATTGAGGGCCGTCAGGGGTTCCTGAAAAACCATGGCAATGTCGCGCCCCCGGTAGGCTCGCCGGGCCGATGGGGCCATGGTCTGCAAATCTTGCCCCTCCCACCCCAAGCGTCCCGTCACCTGGGCCGTGGGCGGCAACAACCCGGCGATCGCCAACAACGTCGCCGACTTCCCCGAGCCCGATTCCCCCACCAACGCCACCGATTCCCCCGCCCCCACCGTCAAATCGAGGTTCGTGACCGCAGGGCTCGACCCAAAGGCGATCGTCAATTGTTCCACTTGCAACAGGGTCATGGCTTTTAGGAGCGTTGGGGGGACACCGACCAGTCCAACAGTCGGGCAAAGGTATCGATGTCGATGAAACTCAACTGTAACAGGATGGCCAACAGCGGCCCCTGTTGCCGGGTTTGCACCTTGCGGGCCACCGCCAACTGTTCCGCGCTGACGGTCATCGTCTCCAACAAATAACACTCCAGAGCAATTTGCTGAGCATCCCTCAGGTCTTCATCGGCGGTCATGACGGCAGCAGCGGTGTCAGCGGGCCCAGACTACCGTAAATCTTTCCGCGCACCAACGTAAAGCTTTTCTTAACGCCACCCTAAGAACAGCTTATGAACGATCGCACAGTGATAAAATGCCAACGTAAGCCTTTGTCAAGCCACCCATGTTGTCCACCGAACTGGAGCGATTGCCCGTAGCTGCCTCTCTCGGTCGAATTTTGGTGGTGGAAGACGAAGCCACCATCCGCGAGACCATTGTGCTGGCCCTCAAGGACGAAGGATTTGAAGCATTGGTGGCGGAAGATGGGTACACCGCCTTGGGGTTGGCCCACAAATCGGATCGCATTGATTTGATTGTTTTGGACGTGATGTTGCCCTACGTCAACGGTTTGGACGTGTGCCGAGCGATTCGCCACGAAGGCAACAACGTGCCGGTGTTGATGCTTAGCGCGAAGGGCAGCGAACCCGATCGGTGGTGGGGTTGGAAGTCGGGGCCGACGACTACCTGAGCAAGCCCTTTGGCATGAAAGAATTGATTGCGCGGTGTCGGGCCCTGTTGCGGCGGCGACGGCTCACCTATCAAGAGCCGCAAAATGTGCTGCGGTTTGGCGAAATTGTCATGTATCCGCAGGAATGCCGGGTGGTGGCCCGCGGCGATGAGATTGGGCTCTCCCCCAAAGAGTTTCGCATTTTGGAATTGTTTTGCGCCATCCCCGCCGGGTTTGGTCCCGGGAACAACTCTTGGAAAACATCTGGGGCACCGATTTTGTCGGCGATAGCAAAACCGTCGATGTCCACATCCGGTGGTTGCGGGAAAAACTCGAAGCCGATCCCAGCGATCCCAAATACTTGGTCACTGTGCGCGGGTTTGGGTACCGTTTGGGCTAGAGACGCGGCCCATCCTCGCGTCTCCCGGCGATCGCCCGGCTGCCTTGGGTTAAGTAGGTTTGGGCCACGCGCTGCAGATCGGCGGGGGTGGCGGCCCGTACGGCTTCGACAAACTGCGCTTCCCAGTGGGGGGGCAAACCCATGGCTTCGCGCCAGCCGAGGGCTTGGGCCCATTGGCCGTTGGTTTGGCAGCGGAGGGCGTGGTGGCCCAAGCATTTGCCTTGAACCGTTTGCCATTCGGCGGCGGTGAGGGGTTCCTCCTGCAACCGGGCGACTTCGTGGCAGAGGATGGCGCTGGCGGTGGCGGTATCGGCGGCGGCGGTGCTGACGTAGGCCAACAGGTGGGAGGTTTCGGCTCGCCACGGAAACAAGGCCGCAACGTCGTAGGCCAAGCCCCGATTTTCCCGCAGCTCCACAAACAGGCGGCTGGTGGTGCCATCCCCCAAAACCAGGCTGAGGAGATGAAAGGGCACGGCATCGGGATGGGCGATCGCCGGGGCGGGCCAAGCCCACAACACCAGGTTTTGGGGATGGGGGCAATCGATCCACAGGTCCACCGGGGTGTGTTGCCGTGGCCCCGTCGGGATCGCGAGGGCGGTTTCCCCCAACCAATCGCCAAAGCTTTGGGCGGCGCGGGCCACGCCTTCTTCGGGGGTTAGCCGCCCGGCCAACGCAATGACCAAGCGATCGGGCTGAAACCAACGGCGGTGGTGGGCCCGCAATTGCGCCCCCGAAATGCCTTCGATGGCCTGGGCCGTCCCCAGTTCCGGGTGGCGGTAGGGATGGTCGCCATAGCAATGGGGGAGCAGGGCATCCCAGGCGGCGGCCAAGGGCCGGGTTGGGCGCTGCTGCAACGCCTCCAACAGCAACCGTCGTTCCAGTTCCACTTCGCCCGTCGGAAAGGTCGGTCGCCGCAACAAATCCGCCGCCAACCCCAACAACGCCGGCCAGTCCTCGCCCACGCACTTGAACCGCAACAAGAAGTAGTCGAGATCCGCTTCGGTGCCCAAGCCGGCCCCGAGGGATTCCACCGCATCGGCAATTTCTCGGGCGTTGGCGGTGACGGTACCCCGGGTCAACCCCGCCGCCAACAATTGACCCATGCCCGGCCAAGGGCCATCGCAACGTCGCCCCCCGATCGCAAACAGGCGGCCGGCCACCACATCAACGGTTGGGTTGGCGGCCACCACCACGATCGCCCCGTTGGCCAGAACTTGGCGCTGGATGTTCACGCGGGATAGGCTTCCACGATCGCCGGCGATCGCCCCAGGTAGGTTTGGGCGATCCGTTGCACATAGTCTGGGGTCATTTCATCGATCCACCCGGGGTAGGTGCGGGACCAATCGGCAACCCAGGGGGCATTGCCCGCCAACACTTGGTACCCCAAAAAGGCGGCCAATTGACTGGGGTCTTCCATCGCAAACGCAAACTGATTTTTCAGCGCTCGCTTGGCACGCTGCCATTCCCCCTCCGCAATGCCTTTTTGCCACAGCGAAGCCAAAATTTCCGATACCACCGGGGCCACCGCGGGCAGGCGATCGGCGGCCAACTGCGCCCGCACCACGAACACGCCCCCCTCCCGTGACGGCGAAAAAGCCGTGCCGATATCGCTGACCCACCCCCATTCCTCCCGCAGGGTAGCCACCAACCGCGACAACCGACCTTCCCCCAACACCGCCGAAGCCAATTCCAGGGCCAACCCTTCCCGGGGGCAGTCCGCCGGGGGCCCGGCCCACCCCAACCACCATTGGGCGGTGCTCAGGCCCGGCACGGTCAAGGTTTGGCGGCCGCCTGGGGGGCAAGGGGGCGCCACGATCGCCTCTGGGCTCGCCGCCGGCGGCAGATTCCCGGCAAAGGCTTCTTCGACCATGCCCACCGTTGCCGCCAACGAGATGCCTCCCACCACCGCCACCACCATGTGTTCCGGTCGGTAGCGATCGCCATGGAAGGCCCGCAACCCATCCACCGTCAGGCGATCGAGGTCGGCTTCGCTTCCCAAAATGTCCCGGCTGTGGGCTCCCCCCGGAAACACCGCCGCCAGCAAAGCTTGGTACACCGCCGGCTCGCTCGCGGCCTCGGCGATTTCGTGCCGGATCACCGCTTGTTCCCAGCCCCATTCTTCCGGATCGAGGGCCGTCGCCAACAACATGTCCCCCAGGTAGGTCAGGGCGATCGCCGCCCGGCTGGCTGGCACCGTCGCCGCAAACTGGACGCTATCCACCGCCGTGGCCGCCTGGCTGGTGCCCCCACACATCTCGATCGCCAGATCAAACTCACCGGGGGCCACGGCCGCCGAACCCCGGAACACCATATGCTCCAAAGCATGGGCTGCCCCCCGCCCCGTCGGCGGCTCTTGCCCCGGTGCCCGCATCCACCCACACCGACACGCTGACCGCCGCCAAATGCGGTACCGCTTGATGCACCAACCGCAACCCGTTGGCCAAACGCAAAACCGTTGCACTGCCGGACTCTCCAGGTTTGGCCGCCCTGTGGAGGGAAGAAGGGGAGGTGTCCAAAATCATAGGCGCGGTGCAAATGGCAGCGACTTTTACCAAATCATGGATGGAACGGCGATATTGTAGCCAGGACTACTTTTTGCCCCGACCGCCCGTCTTGCCGAAACCGTGAAAGCGCCATAGCATACCGAAAGCGTTTGGCATTGCGATCGTGGCTCCAACCATTGCCCTCCAAGATGTGCGCAAAACCTATCGGATGGGGGATACGGAGGTGCGGGCCCTCGATGGGGTCACGCTGCAGGTGGAACCCGGCGAATACTGCGCGATTATGGGGGCCTCCGGCTCCGGCAAATCCACCGCCATGAACGTGATTGGGTGCTTGGATCGACCGACCGCCGGGGCCTACCTCCTCGATGGCGAAGACGTGGCCCAACTCGACGATGGGCAATTGGCGGCGGTACGGAACCAAAAAATTGGGTTTGTGTTTCAGCAGTACCACCTTTTGCCTCACCTCAATGCCCTCGAAAACGTGATGCTGCCTTTGGCCTACGCCCAAATGCCCCGCGCGGAACGGCAAGAGCGAGCCCGGGCGGCCCTAGACCGGGTGCAAATGGCGCACCGTTTGCGCAATCGCCCCCACGAACTCTCGGGCGGCCAACAACAACGGGTGGCGATCGCCCGGGCAGTCGTCACGGCACCGAAAATTTTGTTGGCGGATGAACCCACCGGCGCCCTCGATTCCAAAACCACTGCCGAAGTGTTGGATTTGTTTGGGGAGTTGAACGCGGGCGGGCTGACGCTGGTGGTGGTCACCCACGAAGCCGAAGTGGCCCGCCATGCCCGGCGGATTCTCTGGTTTCAGGACGGCAAGGTGGCCCGCGCCGATCTCACCCCGGCCGATCTGGGGGCGGTGCTGGCTTAGGCGGCTTCGGGGGACACATGGCACCCCACCTAGCGATCGCAAACGGCTTTCAGGTCGGCCCGGGTCACCGGCTTCAGCAAAAAATCATCCATGCCCGCCGCCAAACACCGCTCCCGATCTTCGGCAAACATGCCGGCGGTGATGGCCACAATCGGCAAACGGCGACCCTGTTCCTGGTGCCGCCAACGTCGGGTGGCCTCGAAACCATCCATGGTGGGCATGTGGCAATCCATCAACACCAAATCTACCCTATGGCGCCCCAGTTGATTCAGGGCTTCTTGGCCGTGGGCCGCCGTCAACACCCGATACCCCAAGGATTCCACCTGGGCCCGCACCACCAACAAATTGCCAGGGTTGTCGTCCACCACCAACACGGTGCCCCGGGGCGATGGGGACGGTACCGGCGGGGGCGGGGGAGCGCTCTCGGGCAACTGCAGGCAGGCCTCCAGACGCGATCGCCGCAGGGGTTCGGTCAAGCGGTGGTGGAAAATGGTGCCCACCGTATGGCTGCCGTGGGCCGGCAGATCGCCCACCACCACCCGGCGGACGGAGGGCCAGCAGCGGGCAACCTGCATCGCCAGCAATTCCCCGGTGATGTCCGGCAACTGCCAATCCATCCACACCCCACCGCAGGGATGGGCCGTCAAATGGGCGATCGTCGCTTGCCCGGTATCACAAACGGTTACAGGGGTTTGCCAAGGCTTCAGCAACGCCGCGAGGCGCTGGGCGAAATCCGACCGCGGCGATACCAGCACCACCGGCACGGGGTAGGTCGGGACGGTGGGACAGGGCCCTCGCCGCAGGGGCAACACCAACGAAAAACAGGAGCCTTGCCCCACCGTCGAATCCACCGTCAAGGTGCCCCCCATCCGCGCCACCATTTTTTGGCAGAGCGCCAGCCCCAAGCCGGTGCCCCGCTGCTGGTTGTCCAACCGCACAAAAGGTTCAAAAATGCGGGCTTGATCCGCCGCCGGAATGCCCGGCCCCGTGTCCTGCACCGCAAACTGCACCCAAAGATGGCGACCCTCTTGGCTTTCGACCGTCACCGTGAGGGCTACCCGTCCGGCCGCCGTGTACTTCACGCCGTTGGCCACCAGGTTCACCAACACCTGTTGCAAAGCCCCCCGTTCCCCCCACACCAACGGCAGCGGCTCGGCGGGCCCCTCCCACGTTAAAGCCAAGTTTTTTTGCCGTGCCTGCACCGCCAACAAATCCACCGTATCTTCGACACAGGCCAGCACATCAAACGCCGTGAGTTCCGGTTCCCGATCGCGCTCCACTTCCAGTTTGCTGTAGTCCAACACCCCATGCACCACGTGCATCAGTTCGCGGTGGCACAACGTCAGCATCTGCACCAGTTCCTGTTGCGCGGGGGGCAACGGCTCCTGGCCCAGCAACTCCAACAACCCGATCGCGCTGGTCAGGGGGGCACGAATTTCGTGGCTCATGGCCGACAACAACCGCTGCCGGAGCCGGGCTCCATCCTGCAACCTTTGCAAAATTTGCGAGATGGTTTGATGACGCTGGGCAAACCGACAGGTGGTTCCCCGATCGCTCCAAAAAGCCCCGTGCCAGACCCCGTTCCCCCAAGCCGCCTCCACCCCAACCCAGATTTCTAGGTCTCCTTGCATCCGCTGACGTTGCCATTGCCACACCCCGTTGGCAGGCACCGCGGTGGGCACGCTCTCCCCAAATGGTGGGCGATCGCCTTCAGCCGGATTGGCGATCGCACCGCTCCACTCCCGATGCACCGCTTCGGCATCTTCCCCAAAGATATTTGCAAAATTGCTTCCCAAAAAGATAAACCGACTCGGTGACGCCGGCTCCCACACAAATGGGCAGATTTCCCAAACGGCATCCATAAACTTTGAGGTTGGCACGGATGGTACCCATTCTGGCCTATTCTTGGCTTTTTGGCAAATTTCTGGAAAATTGCGCAACTTGTAGTCATTTCAAATGTATAGCTATATTCGGGTAGGTTCGGATATCAAAAGAAAAGGGGGATTTGGGGGCTGCGCCCCCGAGTCAGGGGTTTTCACC
>JAAUUG010000086.1 GCA_012031195.1 Oscillatoriales cyanobacterium SM2_1_8 | reverse complement strand
CCCTCGATTTCGCCGGGGATGTGGAGGTGCAGGCCACCCAAACCCTCACGTTGCGGGACAGCCGCTTGGAAAGCAACGGTTTTTGGGGCGGGTGCGGATCGCCGGCGGCGAAATCGCGGTTCAAGATAGCCAACTGCGGGCCACCAGCACCACCGATGCGATCGGCGAAGGGCAATTCAATGTGGTGCAAATGCGGGCGGGGGGCGACCTGGTTTTGACCGACACCGCCGCCAGCACCAGCAATCGGGGATCGGGGTTTGCCGGGGATGTGCGTTTGGATGCCGGGGGGCACCTGCGGTTAACCAACACCCTTCTGGAAAGCACGGGACGGGCCGGCCGGGTGCAAATTGGGCAGACCACCCCACCCCAAACCTTTCGCATGGACGGGGGGCAATTGCGGGTGACCAATGCCGCCGCGGAAGCCCCCGCGGACGTGCCCTTAAACGCCGGCGGCATCTTCCTCAACGTGGTGGGCAATTTGACCGTGGAAAATTTCGCGGCCCTGGAGGCTTTTTCGGAACGGCTGGGGGATGCCGGCCTCCTCGATTTGCAGGCGGGGGGCGATCTGGTGTTGCGGCGGGCCGATGCCTTCAGCACCGTCGAAACCACCGGCGACGGCAACGGCGGTCGGATTGACCTGCAGGGCCGCAACATCCGGTTGCAGGAGGGTGCCCAGTTGCAAACTTCCCTCAAAAGCGAAACCGTGGGGGGGACACGCACCGCCGGCGACATTTTCCTGCAGGCCCGCGATACCGTAGAAATCGCCGGCACCGTCGATCGCGATCGCTTTGGCAATCCGGGGAATTTCAACAGCAGTTTGCGCAGCCAGGTGTTTGCAGACGTGGCGGGAAACGCCGGCAACCTCACCATCGAAGCCAACCAAGTGATTTTGGGCGATCGCGGCGGGTTGATCTCCAACAATGCCGGCACCGGCAACCCCGGCAACATCACCGTCACGGCCCAGCAGGGCATTGGGATGGCGGGCAACAGCGAGATCAACAGCACCAGCCGCAGCGCCGACCTGGGGAGCTTTGCGAAGGTGAGCCTCACCGCCAGGGCGGGGAGCATCGATCTCCAAAATGCCAAAATTCTCACCAACAATGAAAGCACGGGGTTTGCCGGGGATATTTTGCTGAATGCGGCCCAAAACCTCACTTTGGGGGAGGGCAGCACCGTGACCAGCGAGGGCAACTTCGGTCGGATTTTGGTCGGGGAAGAAATCGTGCCCCAACGGATTGAATTGCAGGGGCGATCGCGCATCAGCACCGACAACACCGCTCTGGAAGCGCCCCCCGAAGCGGTATTGAATGCGGGAATTGTGTCCCTCAACGCGGGCGATCGCCTCACCTTGGGGGAATTCAGCAACCTGAACAGCAGCACCCGGCGGCGGGGGGATGCGGGCGGCATTGACCTGACGGTGCCAACCGGAAACATTGATTTGCGGGGGGGCAGCGCGATTTTTAGCACCGTAGAAGAAGGGGGAGACGGCAACGGCGGGGAAATTCAAATCACCGCCCGGAGTTTGGAACTCACCGAGGGTTCCCAATTGTTGACGGTGATTCGGTCGGCGGTGCCCGATCCTAGCGGCGAGCGGGCCGGGGGCTTGGTGACGCTCCAGGTGGCGGATTCCATTCGGTTTACTGGGGCCGGCCGCGAAGATGTGGGGGGCAACGCGGGTTTTTTCCCCAGCGGCATTTTCAGCAGCGTTCTGCCGGAGGCGGTGGGTCGGGGGGGGCAGCATCGAAATTCAGGCCAACCGGCTGGAACTGCAAGCCGATGCGATCGTTTCCGTCACCAGCGAGGGCACCGGGGCGGCAGGTGACATTTCCCTCAAGGCGGCCAAAATCGAATTGAGCGATCGGGCAGCGTTGCGGGCCGATACCGTGGCCGGCCAGGGAGACATTGCCATCGAAACCCCCCTGCTGGTGATGCGGGACGGGGCGGCCATCACCACCCGGGCCTTTGGGATGGCCCAAGGGGGCAACATCGACATCACCGCCACCAATGTGGTGGGCCTTCGCGACAGCAACATCACCGCCAACGCCGAGCAGCAGGGGGGTGCCATCTTTTTGCAGGCATCCGGCGTGTTTGGATTTGTGCGGCGATCGCGCGCGGACATTGTAAAGTTGTTGGGGGAAGATTTGTCGCAGTTCAATCCGGAAACCGATTTGGCCGGCAGCAACATCACCGCCATTTCCCTGAGCAATCCATCTCCCCAATTTGAGGGCATTGTGGAACTGAATACCCCCGATGCCGATCCCACGGCCGGTTTGGTGGTTTTGCCCCGGCAAACCCTGGATGTAGAAAACTTGGTGGCCACCGGGTGCGATCGCCGAGACCAACAGGGCGCTTTCCGCAACGTGGGCCGGGGGGGGCTACCCCGGGGAACCGGGACGGCGGCTTGGCCGGATTTGGGGGATCGCCCGGCGGTGGGTCGGGTTCAGGGGCAGGGGCCCCAACTGAGGTGGTCATGTCGCTAAATCGCGGTTTTGCCACGACGGCACGGGGATTGGAAACCCTCACGGCCCAGGAATTGCAGACCTTGGGGGCTCAGGACGTGGCCCCTGGCTTCTGCGGCGTGATTGGTTTTGGGCGATCGCGAGGTGTTGTACCGTCTGAATTTGCGGGCCCGGCTGCCCTTTCGGATTTTGGATTTTATTGGGGAAATTCCGGCGGGCGATCGCCATGAACTCTATACATCGGTGCAAACGGTGGATTGGGAAGATCGGTTGCCCCCCGATCTGACGTTGGCGGTGCGGGCCACAGGCAAATCCCTGGCGTTGAACCATACCCACTTCACCGCCCTGCAGGTGAAAAACGGGATCGTGGCCTGGCAGGAGGGGCACTGGGGGCGGCGATCGGCGGTGAACACCGAAGATCCCGACGTGCAAATTGAGGTGTACATCGAAGGGGAAACCGCGACCCTGTGGCGGGACAGTTCCGGCAGCAGCTTGCATCGGCGGGGGTACCGGCCGGCGGTGGGGGTGGCCCCCCTCAAAGAGTCCTTGGCTTCGGCGTTGTTGATGTTGGCCCAATGGGAAGGGCAAACGGCCTTTTGCGATCCGTTGTGTGGGTCGGGGACGCTGCTCCTCGAAGCCGCGGCGATCGCCATAAACCAGGCCCCGGGGTTGTACCGCGATCGCTTTGGCTTTTTCACCTGGCCCGATTTCGATCGCGAATTGTGGCAACGCCTGCGGCAAGCGGCTCTCCAACAACAAAAAAGCCGATTGGATATCCCAATTGTCGGCAGCGATGGCGACGAAGAGGCGATCGCCCGGGCCAGCCACAACGCCCACCAGAGCGGTTTGGCCCACCTGGTGCGGTTTTCGCTGCGGGAGATCCAAGACCTGGTGGCTCCGGCCCCCCAGGGGATTTTGATGTGCAACCCGCCCTACGGCCTCCGCCTCGGGGGCGATCGCGACTTGGGGGAGTTTTATCGAGAACTAGGGAAAGTGCTCAAACAACAGTTTGGGGGATGGACCGCCTACATTTTGAGCGGCAACAAAATTATGGGCACCACCCTCGGTCTAAAATCCTGTCAGCGGTGGCCGGTTTGGAACGGCACCCTTCCCTGTCAACTGCTGAAATACGAGCTGTTCTAATGGGCGACACTTCAAGCGGTACCCTGCTGCAAGGTCTGTTGCGGGCGATCGCCCCCAATCAGCCCCGTTCCCTCTTGCCGCGGGTGGCCCTCGACCCTCCTACCTTTTTGTTGCCCCACGATCGCAGCATTTTGTTGGGGCGCGATCCCGGTTGCCACGTCGCGGTGGACGCGGAAGCCTATCCCATTGTGTCGCGGCACCACGCCCTGTTGGAACCCCTGCGGGAATTTGGCACGATTTTGGGCTGGCGGGCGATCGATCGCCAAAGCGCCAACGGCACCCTGATCAACGGCAAACCGATCCGGGTCTGGGACTTGCATTCGGGCGATCGCCTGCAACTGGGGCAAGATGGCCCCGAATTTCTCTACACCTGTGTTTCGGGGGATAGCCCCACCCAAATCGAAAAGCCCCAACCCCGGACTCCTCCCCAGGGGTGAGGTCAAGGAATCAAGCTCGTTTTATGGATGCAAACAACTCGGTTGGGACGGGGTGCAGGGGCATAGTCAATTTATAGCTGTTTTGCATAGCGACGAGACAAAACAGATCGGGTCGCAGGGGCGAAGCCCCCGCACTGGGTTTTATTGGACTTTCGTTGGGCAGGAAAAAACCGTGTCAGTTTTAATTAAAATGACTATAATTAAAAGCGGCACGACCATGGTTGTTTTGATTGCCTTTCCTCCCCTCTGCCCGGTTCCTGAGCCTGCCGAAGGAGGGGGAGGGGCTGGGGGTGAGGGCAAGATTGTCGCAAACACATTTGAAATGACTATAAGCCGCGCCGCGAAGCGGCGTCGGCTTGAACGAATTGTTAGGCCCCGCCTACAAGTCACAAGGCTGCAGGCCCGTGTGTTTAGCAATACGTGAGAGCATGCGTGGGCCGATCTCGTCACCGTCATGAAACGCGAAGACGAAATCAGGCCAGCCGTCACGGCTCAAGGTACGGTGCGAACCAGTCTGCCGCTTGACCTGCCACCCAATGGCGAGCAGGGCGGCCAGAACGCGCTTGGCCTTGGACGAAGGCCATTGATTCATGCGACAGCAGGAACGGAGATGCGGATGTCCAGCGGCCGAGCCTCACCGTGCTCGAGCTGCTCGGCGAGCACACGAAGGGCCAGTACCTCGGCTTTGGCCATGGCCTCGTCTTGGGTGGCTCCGTAGGCTAGAACACCGGGCAATTCCGGAACCTCGGCTAGCCAGCGGCCGTCCGCCTCCTGCTCAATCTCTAGGCTGCAATTCATAGGTCACCTCGCTAACAGCTAGTCTAGCGGAAGAAGTGGGGGCGGATCCTAACGCTGCGGATCAGGCGCGGCTATGAGCCGTCGCCTGCATCCGGCTTGTTGGGCGTCCTATTCAACCTTGATGAACCGCTTGTCCTTAATGACAATGCGCTTCTTGCAGGCCGGGCAGTCCACTCCCTGTGAAGCCATTGGACTGGTAACTTGTGTTCCGCACCATGGGCACTCGCCTTTCAAGGCCCCCAAACCCAAGAAGGGAGCGAGCAATCCCGCAAGGATCAGCGGAATCCCTATGATGGCCCCAATTCCAGTGAAACAAAGCAGGATTCCGAGGGGGATCAGGCACCCCCCCCCCGGCGAGACATCCTATGAGGGCACCCTCGCCCTTCGCACTTTTCGCTTCGGTTTCTCTCATAGTCAAAGCCGCAGATCTGTTGCAAGATAGTCAATTCGGAATTCGAGAGATTGCTGCTCAGGTAGCATATACCTCAGAAGTTTCATTTAGCAAAACATTCAAGAAATGGGTTGGGACTGCTCCAGGAATTTATCGTCGAAAGTGTCGTACAGGAAACAACCTTCTTGAGAGTAGTGCTGTCTAACGGGGCGCAAGTTGAGCTGCCACCGCGCAGGGGCGAGGGAGGTGCGAAGCACTTCACGAGAACCAAGTGGGTCGCAGCAATGCCGTAGGCATTGGGTCAGCTCCAACGATTTGTTCTGGTGCGGAAAGCGCGGCTGCGCTGAGCTGACCCGAGACTTGCGCCCCGTTCTGCTGCGGTCGTAAGCGCAGCGGCGATCGCAGCAGAACTAAAGGCTATGCGGCGGGTCACCGCGTAACACATTGAACAAAAAAACGCAAGAGTCGTGACAACTCATGGCTCTACGCCAATTTACCCCGGGTTAGCGAAGCGGTCAAGGCGGCGTAGACGAAATCGAGGTCTTCGCAGCCTAACACGTCAAGTTTTCCTTGATGGGCAATGATTTGGCGAGTTGTATAGTCATTTCAAATGTGTTTGCGACAATCTTGCCCTCACCCCCAGCCCCTCTCCCAGGGAGGGAGAGGGGAGTAAAGGCAATCAAAACAATCGTAGTCGCGCCATTTTTAATTAAATTGACTATAAAAGGGTCGCACATGGCGAAAAAACGGGTGCTTTCGGGGGTACAACCCACCGGCAGCTTGCACATCGGCAACTATTTGGGGTCGATCGCCAATTGGGTGAAGTTGCAGGCAGAATACGACGGTTTCTTTTGCGTGGTGGATTTGCACGCGGTGACGGTGCCCCACGATCCCACGGCTTTGGCGGCCCACACCCAGGCGGTGGCGGCGTTGTACCTGGCCTGCGGCCTTGACCCGGCCCAATCGACGATTTTTGTGCAATCCCATGTTTCGGCCCACAGCGAATTGGCGTGGTTGCTCAATTGTGTGACCCCCCTCACCTGGGTGGAGCGCATGATTCAGTTCAAAGAAAAAGCCATCAAGCAGGGGGAAAACGTCGGCATTGGGTTGTTGGATTATCCGGTGTTGATGGCGGCGGACATTTTGTTGTATCAGGCGGACGTGGTGCCCGTCGGCGAAGACCAGAAACAACACCTGGAGCTCACCCGCGACATTGCGATCCGGGTGAACGGGTTGTACGGCAGCGAAGCCAATCCCATCTTTCGGGTGCCCGCCCCCATGATTCGCCCCCAGGGGGCCCGCGTTATGAGCTTGACGGATGGCCGGAGCAAGATGTCCAAATCCGATCCTGCCGATGCCAGCCGCATCAACCTGTTGGATAGCCCCGAAGCGATCGCCCAAAAGATCAAGCGCTGCAAGACCGACATGGAGCGCACCCTGGAGTTTGACAATCCCGATCGCCCCGAGTGCCAGAACCTGATGGGGTTGTACGAACTGGTATCGGGGAAAACCCGGGGGGAAATTTTGGCCGAAGCCCAGACCTGGCGGGGTTGGGGCGACTTCAAAGCCGTTTTGACCGAAGCGACGATCGCCGCGTTGACCCCCATTCAGGCTCGTTATCGGGAATTGATGGCCGATCCGGGGTATTTGACCGGGGTTTTGGCCGACGGGCGGGAAAAAGCGGGGGCGATCGCCGGCCAAACCCTGCACACGGTGCGGCAGTCCTTGGGGTTTTGGGTTCTTTAGGGCGATCGGGCGATCGGCGAAGCCCGCAACTCCGTAATCAGCAGACCAATCAGGTTCAGGGCCACATACAGGGAAAGAAACTGCAGAATCAACCCGGAGATGTTGGCTTCAAAAGCAACCGTGATAACCAAAGGCAGGCGGGGAAAAAACGTTAGAAAGAGGGCAATCCGAAATGGTGAGAATGCCCAAAACGGGGAAGTGGCTTCTTCCAACCACCGCAGCAAAAAGCCTGGCAGCAGCATCAGCAGACAGCCCGCCAGACCGAAGTATAGGTACAACTCGCCGGGGCCGGTCAGCAGCACCGCCGTCCCGAAGTCTTCGGGCCCTACCCGCTGGGTTAACCGGCCAATGCGGTTGAGGTTGAGGGCTTCGGGTTTGCCTGGCCAGGCCAGGCGCGGCACCCAAAACAACAGCAGCCGTTGGAACAAAAGTTGCGGGTCTTCGTCGATCGCCCCACGAAACTTGATGCTGGCAGTGAGGGCCAGCACCTGCTCCGTGGTGCCACTCTCGTTGAAAGGGCGCAACACAATGGCGACATAATCTTCCCAAGGCAGTTCCAGCATTTGCTGAAAAGCGTCCCAGACCGCCTCAAGCCGAGACTTTTCCGCCAGCAAAGCAAACAGCTGATTGCGATAAATTACTAGGGTGGGGTAAACCACCAACACCGACACCAAGCCGATGCCTACCAGCCAGCCCACCACCTGCCAGCCAATGCGCTGCCGACCAAAGAGGTAAGTCAGGGCCAGGGGCACCACCACCGCCAGGTAAAAGCCCCCTTTGGAGCCCCCCACCAACTGAATAAAAAAATCAGTGGACAACCCAAAAATCACTCCGGCTTTCAACCAGCTCCGGGAGACCCGATCCCAACCGTTGGGGGAAAACGCCGGTTGCACCAGCAACAACACCCCAAAAATCCAGGCGGCGGTGTAAGCCGACTGAAATTGGGACAACAGGCTGTCCAGGAACGAAATGCCGGAGCCCCCATCAAAGTAAAAGACCCGGCCCCGGGCCAAACCGACAAAGCGGGGAATCAGACCGAAACTGCCCAACAGGTAGAAAAACAACGTGCGATCGCCCGGTGTTTTAAGGAAAGCCAAGTTAAAAATGTTTTGTGGGGAGAGGTTCCAGCCGGGTTTCTGAAAAATTTTGAACTGGGTGAGCAGCGGCCAGAGGGCGTAATACCCCAAATTCTGAAACAGAAAGCAGCCAATCAGCAGGTCGAAGGCTTCGCGGGCTCCCACCGAAATTTCCCGCCAGTATTCCAGAACCGGCAAGAATGCTTCCGGGAATTGATCCAACGCCACAAAATAAACCGCAAAGCTTAGGTAAAAGGCATTGCAGGCGTGGGCGATCGCCCGTTGCATAAACTTAGCCGCGGCCCAAATCAAAGACCACCAACCCCGACACCAAAGCCGTCAACAAACAAGCCCGAGCCAGAAAACTGTCGGCATCCAACAGCCAAAACGCCGTACTCGATAACCCCAATCCCAGGGGCAACGCGGCTACCAGACCAAACCCAACCCGGTCGCTGCCCCAGCCCCCCAACAACAAGCCAAGGGCGCCCCAGTTCAGGGTGGCCAACAGGAAAAAATTTTCTTTGAACCGAGGACGAAGGATGGGCCACACAGGACAATTTCGGCAAACCGCCCTGCCATTTTGCGGGGCCATGGGGGAAAATGTAAAGTAATTTTGCCATTGGAATCATGGCTACTGCATCGGTGCCCCCCAGTTCCCTGCTGTTGGTGGATGGCTACAACGTCATCCACGCCTGGCAAGATTTACAGCACCGGCAGTTCCAAGCCGGTTTGGAGGAGGCTCGGCGCGAACTCTCCGATATTCTGGCCAGCTACATTGCCTTTCGCGGTGGCGAAGCCGTGCTCGTGTTCGATGCCTACAATCAAGATACGGTGGGCAGCACCGAAGCCTTCACCCAACAACTGAAGGTGCACTACACCGATCGCGACGAAACGGCCGACACCTACATCGAGCGGTTGTGTGCGCAGCGGGCCCGCCACCACCTCCACCATCGCCTCAAAACCCTGGTGGTCACCTCCGATGTGGCTCAACACCGCACCACCACCGGCTATGGGGCCCAGTGGATGTCGGCACTGCAGTTCCGGCAAGAAGTGCACAACACCCGCAGCCAGATCCGCCATCAAGAACGCGACCGCGCCCGACGCCCAACCCTCAAAGGGGTGTTGCCTCCCGATGTTGGCGATCGCCTAAACCGGTGGCGTTTTGGCCGGGACTAGGGCCCGATCCCGTACAATCGAAAGCAAATCCAATCCTTCGATCGCAACGGAGCGTTTTTCCTATGGCTTTGGTGTTTCAACTGCTGCTGGCGGTGTTTGTTTTGTATTCCTTTGTGATGGTGGTGGCGGTGCCCGTCGCCTATGCCAGCCCCAGCAATTGGGGACAATCCAAGCCTCTGCTGTTTGTTGGCTCGGCGGTTTGGGTGGTGATGGTGTTGGCCCTGGGCGTGCTCAACGCCTTTGTGGTTTAAGTGTGGTTTAAGGCGCTATGGCTCATTTTGAAGGAAACTTCACCCACACCCAAGACCTGCGCTTCGCCATTGCCGTCGCTCGGTTCAACGATGCGATTGTTACCCGGTTGCTGGCGGGCTGCCAAGATGCCCTGAAGCGGCATGGGGTGTGCCTCGAAGACGGCGATCGCCCCAGTCAGGTTGACTATGCCTGGGTTCCCGGTAGTTTTGAATTGCCGTTGGTGGCGCGCAAGCTGGCAGCCTCCGCCCAATACGATGCGGTGATTGCGTTGGGTGCCATTATCCGGGGCGATACCCCGCATTTTGACTATGTGGCCGCCGAGGCGGCGAAAGGTTTGGCGGCCGTGGCCCTGCAAACCGGCGTACCGGTAATTTTTGGCGTGTTGACGGTGGACACGATGCAACAGGCCTTCGAGCGGGCCGGGGTCAAAAGCAATTTGGGATGGAGCTATGCCATGAATGCCCTGGAAATGGCTACCTTGATGCGCCAAATGCGGTGATGCGCCAAACGCGATCGCCGGCCAGCCCTGCTTGAGCCCAACGGCTCTGACCTCCATCAAAAGCTCTAATTATCGTCACTTTAATTAAGAATGCGCCTGTATAGCTGTTTTGCATAGCGACGAGACAAGACAAGTCGGGTCGCAGGGGCGAAGCCCCCGTATTGGTTCCATTAGACTTTCGTTGGGCAAGGAAAACCGTGGCAGTTTTATAGCTG
>JAAUUG010000085.1 GCA_012031195.1 Oscillatoriales cyanobacterium SM2_1_8 | reverse complement strand
ATCGGCACCGGCTTGGGCCAGCAGGGGGTTGATCAACCCCGACATCAACAGATCTTCGACAAAGGAGCTGACAATTTTGCCGAAGGCTCCTCCAACAATGACCGCCACCGCCAAATCCACCACGTTGCCCCGCAGAGCAAACGCCTGAAAATCCCGCCAAAAACCCGTTGCGGCACTGCGTCCCCTTCTCACCATGGGCTTTGCTCCGATTGATTTGCCCCGTGATTTTACTGCGGGACGCGGTGAATCCAACCGGCGGGGAAGCCAACCCCCTTAGCGTTGTTTGAGCACCACCAAGGTAATGTCGTCGAGAATATCTTGGGCGCCAATGTGTTGGCGGAGGTCTTGAATCGCCGCCTGGCAGATGGTTTGGGCTGAAGCCTCAATGTGCTTTTGCACCACCCGGCACAGCCGATCCAAACCGTACAAATCGTGTTGGCAATTGGCGGCTTCGGTCACCCCGTCGGTAAACAAGATCACCACATCCCCCGTCTGCAATTCCACATCGCGAAACGCCACAAATTCTTGGATGTGCTCCACCAAGCCAATGGGAAAACCCAAATCCAGGGTATCGATGCGCTCGATCGCCCCGTGGCGACGCACCACCACCGCCTCTTCGTGTTGGCCGGCAATCCGGAGCCGACCGTGACGGTAATCCAGCAAAGATAGAGTCAAGGATTTGTCGCAGCCCATCCGCTGCAAACTCTGGTACATGGTTTTGTTCAGGGCCGTCAACACCCTGGGGGCATCGGTTTCCCCGGCGACCGTGAGGGTGCGCATCGCCGTTTGGGCCATGATGGCAAAAATGCCGCTCTCCAGACCGTGGCCGGTCACGTCGCCGATGCTGATTCGGAGGGTGCCGTTTTCCCGCAAAATGTCAAAGTAATCGCCCCCCACCTCCGCCGCCGATTCCACATGGGCGTCAATGTCGAGGTCGTCGATGTCGGCAAACTCTTTGGCCCGGGGCAGAATGGCCTGCTGCAACCGGCGGGCGATTTGCAATTCCATCCCCAAACGGGTGTTTTCGGCCTGCAAACAAGCGTTCAGGTTGGCGATTTCCCGGTTCGCTTTCTCCAAGTCCAAGGTGCGGGCGGCGACCCGTTGCTCCAAAGTCTCGAAGGAATCCTGCAGCCGCGACACCATCCAGCCAAAGGTTCGTGCCAATTCCCCCAACTCATCTTGACGGGTGCCCGCCGTCACCGAAGTCCACTGCCCCTGCAAAATTTGCTTAGCCGCATGGTTCAGCTCAAAAATGGGCGCCAAAATCCAGTTGGAGATCGCCCACCCACTGCCGATGGCGATCGCCAGCGTCAACAGGCACCAATAGAACGTCTGCCAGGCATTCGCATAAATTTCGGCCAAAAAATCCACTTCGGGGATCACCGTCACCACCAGCCAGTCCAAGCCCTGGCGATCGCCAAATGGACGAGCCTGCACAAAATAGCGTTGGCCGTTGCGATGGGCCACCCAACTCCGGGGCTCCTGGAGGGTAGCCTGCACGGGGTTTAGGGTTTGGCTCGCCAACGCCGTCAAGGCATCGGTGCTGTCTTGGGCCAATACCCGCCGACGCTCGGGGGGCGATGCCGGGCTGGGGGGCCAGCCGAAACGGCATTTCTGAAGTAGAAGTCGCCAACAAATTGCCATCCCGTTCCATGATGAACGCTTGGCCGGTCTTGCCCACCCGCAACCCCCGCAAAAAGCGCCCGAGCCGTCCAGGCGCAACGCCGCACTGGCCACCCCCAACACCTGCTGCTCCGGGCCGTAGATGGGCTGGCTGGCACTCATCAACAGGGTGGGTTCCAACAGCGAAACGTAGGTGCCGCTCCAAGTGGGTTGCTGGATACGCACGGCATTGGTATAAAACGAATAGGTACGACCGTCGTACCCCGGCACCTCTACCACCAGTTTGGTGCGGCGGCCCTGCTCGTCTGCCGCGTAGGCATGGAAACGGTTTTGGGTGAACCCGTCCACCACATTGATGGTGCGGCTCCCATCCAGGAGTTGCTCCCCTGTCCGCTCCCGACCGTCGGCATGGGTGATTTTAATAAAATTGATGTCCGGAAACCGTTGTACCTGCAACCACAACGGTTTTTCCCAAGAGGCCATGTCGGTCATCGAAACGCGACCAAGGGTCACCGCATCCACATTGGCTTGGTTGATTTGATGGGGCGTTTCCACAAAACTGCGCAGGTTGTCAACAATACGATCGCTCACCTCCAATTCCAGGCGCTCGACCAAATCGCCCACGGCCCGCTGACCGGTCAGCCACGAAAGGTAGCCCACGGTGCCCACCCCCACCAACACCTGCAAGGTAAAGGGCACCACCAAAAGCCGGCGCAACGGTATTCCCCGCAGCCAACGTTGCATTCCAGCCATATACCTTCTTCAAATCGTCCGGTAAATTGATTGAGCCAAAGTAAGCTACCCGAGCGATACCCAGCCCTTTACGGCGCCCCAAACCCCCTCCCCAACCCTTTAGATGGGTAGGCACCGGCTTTACAAATCTTGATGAGCGGGGCCGCCGGTTTATTGAATAATACCCGTAATAAAGCTTTACCGCTAGCCAAACTCCCAGTCCAAGCCCGCTTCTCAACCTCACACCCTTCCCCCACTCAGGATTTAAACTCAAGATTGCAATTCGGGATTTCCCTGAGTGGGGTTTCCATAGGTTGGAGTTGGTTAAAGTGTCTTGGTTTTAGATTGGTTTCGGTTTGGGGGGGCGTCCCTACCTGCGGGTTTGCCTTTAGGCTTGCCTGGGGATTTGCCTGGAACAGGAGGGATGATCGTTCTTGAATTTCTGCATTCTTTACTTTATTTAGCATCCTTCGACAAACGGTTATAGGAGACAGCACGCATGGCATTTGGACCAGCTTCGCGCCTAGGGGTCAGCGCTTTTGACGAGACACCGCCGATGGAGTGGGTACCGGGTCGTTCGGAGGAAGAAGCCGAGACGCTGATTCGGGCCGTTTACCGTCAGGTGTTGGGCAACGCCTACGTGATGGACAGCGAACGGCTGTTGACGGCGGAATCTCAGTTCAAGACCGGGAATTTGAGTATCCGGGAATTGGTGCGGGCGATCGCCAAGTCGGGGTTGTACCGCGATCGCTTTTTCACGAACTGTCCGCGCTACCGGTCGCTCGAATTGAATTTCCGGCATTTGCTGGGGCGGGCTCCCCGGGACTATGCCGAAATGCGTTTCCACAGCGACATTTTGGATGCCAAGGGGTTTGAAGCGGACATCGACTCGTACTTGGACAGCGACGAGTACCAAGGGGTGTTTGGCGAAAACACGGTGCCGTACATCCGGGGTTACAAGTCGGAAGCCTGCGACAACATGGTGCAGTTTACCCACCTGTTCCAGTTGGTGCGGGGGTCTGCCAGCAGCAGCCTGAAGGGGGATTTGGCCGGGAAATCGCCGAAACTGAATGCGTTGGCGATTCTGGCTACGCCGACCCCGGTGGTGTCGCCGGCGGGGAATGGAGCCACCTTCCGCAACCCGCCGTTTGGGGCCCGCACCCGCCAAGGGGTGGCCGCGACGGAAGGGGGCAAGGTGTTCCGGATCGAGGTCACGGGGATTCGGGCCACGGGGGTCAACCGGGTGTCGAAATTCCGCCGCAGCAACCAGGTGTTTTTGGTGCCCTACGACAAGTTGTCCCAGGAGTACCAACGGATTCACCAACAGGGCGGGGTCATCGCCAGCATCACGGCGGTTTAATGCGGTCTGTCTGCGGATGATGGGAGGGCGGGGCTCGCGCCAACGGGCTCCATCCTTTCTGAGGTTCGAGTTGATTTGTGCGGCTTGATTTTTTAAGAAACCAACTTTTTACGGATTTTTAGAAATTATGGAAACCATTTTTGAGCTGGGGGCGAACAGCCTGGGCGAAGACGTGCAAAGCCTGATTCGGGCGCCTACCGGCAGGTGTGGGGCAATCCCCATGTGATGGACAGCGAGCGGTTGGTGGCTGCAGAGTCGCAGTTGTGCAATCGCGCCATCAGCGTGCGGGAGTTTGTGCGGATTTTGGCCAAATCGGAGTTTTACCGGCGGCGGCACTTTGAAAGCTGTGCCCCCTATCGGTTTGTGGAGTTGAATTTCTTGCATTTGTTGGGGCGGGCTCCACAGGATCAGCAGGAAGTATCGGCCCACCTGGTGCGGTGCCATGCCGAGGGCTACGACGCGGAGATCGATTCCTACATCGACAGCCCGGAATACCAGCAGGCTTTTGGCGAGAACACGGTGCCTTACCGCCGGGGCGATCGCAGCGAAGCGAATCCGAAGCAAGTGGGTTACAACCGGATTTTTGCTTTGGATCGGGGCCCGGCCCAGGTCAGCAGCGCGGTGACGGGTTCACAGTTGGTGTATGCGGTGGCCACAAACACGGCCAACGTAATTCGGCCGGCGCGGGCTACGTTCGGTTCGGGGACGGAAAAAGCGTTCCGGATTGAGGTGTTGGGGGGCAACATGCGCCGCAGCCGCAGTGCCTATCGGGTGACCAAGGCCAACATGACGGTGCAAATCCAGCAGATTTTGCGTTCGGGTGGCAAAATCACCGGCATCTTCGAGACGGTATAGGTTGGTTTGGCAGTTGGTTTGAGGGAACGGGGTGGACACGGAAACGCTTACGGCCGCGATCGCCGCGTTTGTGCAGAAGTCGCTGGGGCGCTGGCGAGCGCAACGGAGTGTCCACCATTTGGCCTTCGGGCATTTTGAGCAGGTGGAATCGGAATTGGAAATTGCCCCGGTGGCCGTCGATGCGCCGGCGGTGGTGACCCTGTGCGAGGCGTGGGGGGTGACACCAGAGATGGCGATCGCCCCTTTTGCCATGAAGTGGGAAGGGCGTTCCGATTGGGATGGGGGACAGGAGGTCTTGGCGGGGGAGTGTTTGCTGGTGCCGGTGCCCTTGCAGGGGAAATTGCTGCGCGATCGGGGCTATGCGGAGACGGTGCCGGCGGCCGGAATTCTTTGGTTTGGGGCAGACGGGACGTTTGTATTGACCACGCCCTACGAGCGGGCGGCGGCGGAGGAACGGATTTGGTTCGTAACCGACGATGTGCGGTATCGGGTCTCTTCCATTTGCACCAGCAGCGGCAAGGGGGTGGTCACGGCTTCGTTTTCAACCGAAATTCGCCGTCTGGATTAGGTTGAGGATATGTAGTCATTTTAGATATGTTTGCGACAGTCTCGCCCTCACCCCCAACCATCTCCCTCCTTTGGCAGGCTCAGGAAACGGGGAGAGGGGGGTAAATGCAGTCAAAACAACTACAATCGTGCCACTCTTAACTAAAAAGAATATAGCATTGGAGGTAGCCGGCCTCAGTCATGGCGCTGATGCAGAAGTGAGAAAGTCCCTGCCCCACGATCAGTTTGATTGAATTGCTAGCGTTTATTGGATTCTATCTCTTTCGTCTTGGGTCATTTTTTGAATACTCCAACCCCAGTGCACACCAACTATAAAAAAGAAAATCCCTGTGCAAAAAATATACCATCGCCATTCATATCCGGTATTCTTTCCTTCACCCGCCACTCGATGAATATAAGGGAAGCGCGATGAATATTCAATAAGAATGAGTTCTCCGGTTTTGCCAGAATATCCGTTGCCAATTCCAGAATGATAGATGCCTGAATGATCTAAAAATTTGTATCTAACATAGCTAACATAACCACCACGTGATGATCTTGTGCTGCCAGAGGAGACTATTGAGCCAGTAGTCTTTGCTGGATCGGTAAGCAAATGCTCGTAAATTATTAATCGACCACCAACAGTAAAAAGCCCTAGACCAAATATGGCAGCGACCAAGGCACCTAATAGTTGATTCTGTGTTTGAGTAAAACGCATGGGGTCGATTGTTGTCCAATAACTAGGGATAATGCCCTGGCTTTTGGGAATCTGGATCGCAGGCTTATAGTCATTCAACTTGAGTTTGACACAGCTTTTTCTGACCTCAAACCCTTGCTCGGTATGAACTCAAAGGCCAATGCTGGTCTTTTACATTCTCATTCTTATGGCCATATTCGGATAGGTTCAGACATCAAAGGAAAAGGGGGTTTGGGGGCTGCGCCGTTCGGCTGAGCGCTCACGCCGAATCCTCCAGCCAGGGGTTTCACCCTTGCACCCCGTCCTAACCAAGCTATTTAAGGGTTTATTTGAAATGAATATATCATCAACAAAGGAACGACGGAAGGGAGCATCTCATTTTGCGAGGGGAAGCCCAAGCATAGGAGTCGGCTACAGACCGGCATCTTTGAGTAGGCTGGGGGCATTGGGATATTGCGGCACCAAACCCCAATCGGCGAAGTTCAGGACTTGATAGGTGAAATGCCGGCGCTCGATGCAGAAAAAATCCCAGGGGGCCATTTTGAGGTTGAATGCCCGGATGAAAAAGGCGATCGCCATTGGGGTCAAATCGAACTGGCCATAGAGGCGTTTCCCTAGGTAGGTGGCCACTTCCCGGATCGCTTGGTTCACGGCGATCGCCGGCATTCCCAACACCACCCGCGCCGGATAGGAAACGGGCAATTCGGGGTGGCGCAACAGGTGTCCCACGGCTTGGGCAATGTCGGCGCCGTGGATGAAATGAAAACTGCCCTCCGCCTTGAAAAACCGAATCAGACCGATGTGGCGGGTCACGTCCCGGAGCCCCCCGGTCAAATGCGAGCGGGGGTAGGTTTCGTTGCCGCCAAACACCAGGGTCGGAAACAACGTAATCAGGCGATCGCCGATCGGGGATTGTTCGAGGGGTTCCAAACAGGCGTATTTGGAACGGATGTAATCGTCGCCGATTTCTCCGGCCGGGGGCAACAACGAATTGTCCCGATCCAAAATGCTGGCGGTGGAGAAATAAATCGCCCGTTGGCACACCGCCGGGTTGGCGGCTCCAAACAGTTCGAGGGTGCGATCGCGGTTGATCGCGAAGGTTTCCGGGCCGCCCCAACAGGCCGCAGCGCTGACGATCGCCGTCATCGTGCCCAGCAAATCTCGGTATGAATCGATCGCCTCCAGACCGCCGGGCAAAATCTGCACCCCGGGCCGCAACGGCACGCGCAATTTGGCGGGGTTGCGCAACAGCAAAAACACTTCCCAATCGGTTTCCCGCACCAGCCAATCCACCAGATAATGGCCAACGCAACCGCTTCCCCCCGTCACAAATACCCTCATAGCATCCCTCGAAACAGCCCTTGGGGCCGAAACAACAACACCAACACGATCGCCACCAAGCCCACACCGATTTTGTAGTTGGTGCCAATGCAGAACCGGGCCAGTTCCCCCAACCCCGCCGGGCAGAAGGTGCTGACCTCTTGGGCGATGCCCACCAACAACGCCCCGGCGATCGCCCCGTAGGGACTGCCAACGCCACCGGCAATGATGGCGGCAAACATCGGCAAAATCAACGACCACCCCATGTTGGGCCGCAAATTGGTGATGGCTCCGTACAAACAGCCCCCCCAAAGCCGTCGCCCCGCCGGCGATCGCCCACACCCACAACACCACACGATCGACATTGATGCCGGTCACCCGCGCCAATTCGGGGTTGTCGGCCACCGCCCGCATCGCCCGCCCCATTTTCGTGTGTTGCAACAGGTAGTAGAGGGCAGCCACCACCGCCGCCGCGATCGCCAGGGTCAGCAAGCGGTTGCGGGTGATGCTGATGCCCATCAGGGTGAGGGCAGGGAACGAAGGCAAATCAAACCGAGTGGGCGATGCCCCCCAAATCAACACGATCGCATTGCGCAAAACCAGGGCCACCCCAATCGAAACAATGGTGGCCGTGGTGGGGGTGGCCTTGCGCCGCCGCAGGGGCTCCCACAACAACTTGTCCAGCCCACAGGTCAAGGCCAGGGTGGCCACCACCCCCAGGGCGATCGCCCCAAAGATCGGCCAGCGCCAAGACAGGTTGGCCCACAGCGCCATGTAGGCCCCAAAGGTCATCAAATCGCCGTGGGCAAAATTGGAAAACCGCAAAATGCCGGAGGTTAGGGTAAGGCCCACCGCCGCCAGGGCCACAATGCAACCCAGGGCAATGCCGTCCACCGTCAACTGCACAAACAACGCCAAATCGGTCATGGTTTCGGTCAAAGGGCTGAAACATTATATAAACGAATGCCCGCACCGCCAAAAGCCTGCGATATACTGACTCCCCAATTCCTCCCGCAGGGTGCCATGTCCCGCCGCAGCCGCCAAAACCCACCCAAACCCGCCAAACCGGCGCTCCCGACCACTCCAACCGCTGTCCCACCCGCGGTCTCACCCACCGCCAAAGACGAAACCGACCCCTTGGCAACGGCGTTGCGGCAACGGGAACAAACCATCGAAGAACTGCGGCAACAGGTGGCCGCCCTCCGCAGCCAACACGATCGCGAACAGGGGGATGCCGCGATCCGTCAAGAAACGATCCGCGCCCTCCAACAACGGCTGATGGAAAAGGATCGCGCCCTGGATACGGCTCAGCAGGAAACGTCGCGGCTGCAAACCCAATGGCAGCAGGTGCATACCGAATTGCAGTCCCTCCAAAGCGAACACACTTCCCTCCAAACCGAACTGCAGTCCCTTCAAACCGAACACACTTCCCTTCAAAGTGAACTGGAGCGCGTCCACGGCGAACGGGAGGCACTGGGCAACAACAGGAGCAAGCCCAAGCCCAAGTGCGGATGTTGGTTGCGCAGGGGGCTTGGTACCAGCAGCAATTGGCCGAGCAGGCCCAAGCCCTGATCCAGCTCCGGCAGACCCTGAAGGCAACCGTGGCCCAGCAACAGGAATTGCAGCGGTGGGCCAACCTGGGGCAGGCCGTCACCAACCGGTGGCAAAGCCGGTCGATCGGCTAATGTCCATTCCCGTAGCGATGACGATCGCCGGTTCCGATAGCGGCGGTGGGGCTGGCATCCAAGCCGACCTCAAAACCTTGGCGATGCACTGTGTTCACGGCACCAGCGCCATCACCTGCATCACCGCCCAGAATACCCAAGGGGTGACCCGCGTCGATGCGTTGCCCCCGGAAGCGGTGGCTGCCCAAATCGAAGCCGTGGCCATCGACATGAAAGTGGTGGCCCTCAAAACCGGCATGGTGTTGAACGCGGCGATCGCCCGTATCGTCGCCAAAAAAATTGCGGCCCTGGGCTGGCAAAACACCGTGGTCGATCCGGTGGCCGTTTCCCGCGCCGGTGCGATTTTGTTGGCCCCCGAAGCCCTGGTGGCCCTGCGGGAAAGCCTGTTGCCCCTGGCGGCGATCGTCACCCCCAACCGCTACGAAGCCCAATTGTTGGCGGAAATGGAAGTGAATACCTTGGCGGACATGGAAGCCGCCGCCCGCACAATTTATCGATTGGGGCCCCGCGCCGTGTTGGTGAAAGGCGGGGCCATGGTCGGCGATCTCAAAGGGGTGGATGTGTGGTACGACGGCCAACACCTGGAAGTTCTGCGCACCGAGGCGATCGATACCCCCCACACCCACGGCACCGGCTGCACCCTCTCGGCGGCGATCGTGGCCCGGTTGGCTTTGGGCGATGCCCCCCTGCCCGCGGTGCGCCAAGCCAAAACCTACCTCACGGCGGCCCTCCGCGCCAGTTTCAATCCCGGTCAGGGTCAAGGCCCCGTCGGTCACTTTTTTCCACTGTTGCCGGCTTAGGTGCGGCAGGAGCTGAGGAATCAAAGACGTGGGGGCGACAACCCAAAAAACCAGAGCAGGAGTGAATTCTCTGCGATCGCATCAGCTCGACAGGTGCTTGGGCTGGCTTGACGGCAAGAGATGCGATCGCCTAAGGTACTGGAGACGTATTTCCCTGGAGCCGTGATGAACTCTGTATTTCTCCCACAGGGCAGTGAATTCCAAATCAATACCCAAACTGCGAGCAGTCAGCAATCTGCAGCAATTGCGGTCGAGAACGATGGGGACTTTGTCGTGGCTTGGGAGAGCAATGCTCAAGATGGGGATGGCTATGGCATCTACGCACAGCATTACAACCGTTTTGGAACCGCGATCGGTGGGGAGTTCCGGGTTAACACCTTTACCAACGGCGATCAAAGAACGCCGGCGATCGCCACGGATAGCAGTGGCAATTTCGTCGTGGTTTGGTCAAGCTCCTCTCAAGATGGCAGCGGCGAAGGAATTTATGCCCAGCGCTACAACAGTCTTGGCATTGCCCAAGGTTCTGAATTCCGGGTCAACACCTACACCACCAGCAACCAAGGCAGTCCCGCAATCGCCCTTAGCCCGGCGGGGG
>JAAUUG010000084.1 GCA_012031195.1 Oscillatoriales cyanobacterium SM2_1_8 | reverse complement strand
ACGGAGGGCGATCGCCTGCGGTGGGTGGGGGGGCAGACCGTACCCTACAGCTTGCCGTTGCGGGCGCAGATTTGGCGGCTTGCGGGGGGGCGCCCTGTCGATGGCGGAAACCTGCGATCTGGATGAGGCCATTGCCGAAGCCTTTGCCGGGGCGATCGCCGACACTTTGGCCAAGCTGGAGATCCAGCCGGATTTGGTGGCTTCCCACGGCCAGACGGTATTTCATCGGCCGCCGGAGGGGGAGCGTCTGGGGCGCAGCCTGCAATTTGGGTGGGGCGGGGCGATCGCCCGGCGGTTGGGCTTGCCGGTGGTGGCCAACTTTCGGGCCGCGGACGTGGCGTTGGGGGGGCACGGAGCCCCGTTGGTGCCCATGGTGGACTGGTTGTTGTTGCGGCACGAAACCCGCGATCGCTGCGTGCAAAATTTGGGGGGCATTGCCAACGTCACCTATTTGCCGGCGGCGGCCGCGGCCACGGCGGTGATGGGGTTTGACAACGGCCCGGGGAACGTGTTGTTGGATTTGGCGGCGGAGGTCTTGTTCGGCAAACCTTTCGATCCCGAGGGGCGGTTGGCTTCCCGGGGCGTCCCCAACCCCGCGTTGGTCGAAGCCTGGTTGCAGCACGAGTTTTTTCGACGACAGCCCCCCAAATCGACGGGACGGGAATTGTTCGATCGCAAGTACCTGGATCGGTGCATTGTCAAATGCCGGGAGCGCAATTTGTCCAATTTTGATGTGCTGGCCACCCTCACCGAACTCACCGCCCGGGCGATCGCCGACAGCTACCGGCAATTTTTGCCCCGATTCCCCCAGGAAGTTTGGCTGAGCGGGGGCGGTTGCCACAACCGGTATTTGCAGGAGCGATTGGCCAAAGCCTTGGCCCCGGCCACCGTGCATACCACCGCCGCCCTGGGCATCGACCCCGACCACAAAGAGGCGATCGCCTTTGCCATGCTGGGGTATTTGCGGTGGCACGATCGTCCCGGCAACCTGCCCAGCGTCACCGGCGCCAAACGGGCGGTACCCTTGGGGGAAGTCTTTTTGCCCTAAACTGAAACCCACAGCAGGGAAGAAACAGCGTGACCGAACTACCGATTCCGGTGATTGTGGTGGGGGCCACCGGCAAAATGGGGCGAGAAGCCATCAAAACCATCGCTCGGCAGCCCGATTTGGAATTGATCGGGGCGATCGCCCGCAAACGCCTAGGGGAAGACATTGGCGAAGTTATCGGGATCGAGCCCCTCGAAATTCCCATCACCAACGATTTGGAAGTGTTGTTGGCCCAGGGCGCCCAAACCGAGCGGCCGGCGGTGATGTTGGATTTGTCCCATCCCCAGGGATTGTCCGAACGGATTCGCTCGGCGATCGCCTATGGGGTGCGGCCCGTGGTGGGAACCACCGGTCTCACGGCCCAACAAATTCAAGAACTCGCCGCCTTTGCCGACAAAGCCAGTTTGGGGTGTGCGATTGTCCCCAATTTTTCGATTGGGGTATTGTTGATGCAACAGGCCGCCGTGGCGGCCTGCCAGTTTTATCAGAACGTAGAAATTCTAGAACTGCATCACAACCAGAAAGCCGATGCCCCCAGCGGCACCGCCCTGCAAACGGCCCAGATGTTGGCGGAATTGGGCCAGACCTTCAACGCTCCCCAAGTCACCGAAAAAGAAACCGCGGCCGGGCGCGGGGGGCGATCGCCGACGGCAACATTCGCATTCACAGCGTGCGGTTGCCGGGGTTGGTGGCCCATCAAGAAGTGTGGTTTGGGGCCCCCGGCGAAACCTATATCTTGCGGCACGACACCTACGATCGCGCCTCCTACATGCCCGGCGTCGTCCTGGCGATTCGGAAAATTTTGGACTACAAAGAGTTGGTGTACGGTTTGGCCCCGCTGTTGACTTAATTTGACCTAAACGGTTGACTTAAACTGCTACTGGAACCTTTGGCGAAAATCGGAGGTCAGGGGGAGGGCAAGGGCATTTTGGAGCAAACGTTGTGAACATGCGATTTTCGGCCTTGACCTTGGCAATGATGGGGTCGATGACGGGGTTGGTAACCCCGGCGGCTTTGGCCCAGACCGCCCCCCAAATGGCGGTGGGTTCCCGGCCCCTGCGGCTATCTCAGCAAGATTGTGTGAATACCGCCAACACCCTGCTGCGGCGGACAGGCTATGCCGTGCGGCGAAGCGATGGCAACACCGTCGAGGGGGTTCGCAACGGCTACACCTCACAAATTTTCTGCCAAGCCTCCGACAACATGGTGCTGATGGCGGTGGGCGGGCCCAATCGGAACACGGCCCAATCTTACCTGAATCAGCTTGCCCGGGATGCTTCGCTGTGGACCACCGCCACCGCCAATCCTGGGCCTGTCGTGGGGCAATTTGACGAAAACTTTTATTTGTACAACAATCCGGACGTAGCCCAAGCGGTGCGGCAGGGGCGGTTTGCCAACGGTCGGCGGCATTTCGAGGAATTTGGCACCCGGGAAGGGCGAGACGGGGGCTTCAACGAGTCCTATTACCTGCGCCTTTACAACGATGTGGCCCAGTCCGTACGGCGGGGAGAATTCCGCAACGGTTTGGAGCACTTCCAACGGTTTGGGCGCAACGAGGGCCGGGCGGGCGGTGCCGGGACCCGCGATCCCCGGTGGAACACCAACGCCACGAATCCCATTGCCCCCAACAATCCTGGCAATCCCATCGGGCAGTTTGATGAACTGTTTTATTTGGCCAACAACCCGGATGTGGCCCAAGCGGTGCGGCAGGGTCAATACCGCGACGGTCGGGAGCATTACGAGCGGTTTGGGCGCAACGAAGGGCGGGCCCCCGCCTTCGACGAGCCATTCTATTTGGCGCGGTACCCCGACGTGGCGATCGCCATCCGCAGCGGTCAGGTACGCGACGCCTTGGATCACTGGCAACGGTTTGGGCGGGCGCAAAACCGGCCGGGCGGGCGGGGATCTTTGGGGGGCAACCTGTCTTGGCAGCCTACTTGGCAGCCTACTTGGCAGCCCCTGCGGTGATTTTCGGCACCCAACCTGAGCGATTTGCAGCATCCTTCTCCGCAAGGCTTTCCGGTACAATAGGCGCCAATGCTCTGGGGAGAAGCGATCTATGCCGTGGCAATACCGGGTGCAATGGGTGCTCATCGCGTGGTTGGCATCCCTCCTGCCGGCGGCGATCGCCCAGGCGAGTCCCCTGCAACCGGACGGCAGCACCGCCACCCAAGTCCAAGGCCATCAAATTGTGCCGGTGGGAGCCGGTACGGTACGGGGGAACAACCTCTACCACAGCTTTGACCGTTTTAACGTCAACCCCGAAGGGGCGGTATTTGGCACCGGCACCTCCAGCGTCAACGGGGCGCAGATTCAAAACATCTTGAACCGGGTGACCGGGAGCGACCCCTCGGTGATTTTGGGCACCCTGCAAAGCCGGCAGGCTTTTCCCAATGCCAACCTGTGGTTGATGAACCCCAACGGTCTGGTGTTTGGGGCGGGGGCTCGGCTGGAGGTGGGAGGCTCCTTTTTTGGGACCACGGCCACCGGCATCGGCTTTGCCAACGGGGACATTTTCCAGGCGGTGAAGGATGCTTCTTTTTCCGCCAGCACGCCCCAATCTTTGCATTTTGGTGTGGCGACGCCGGCCCCCTTGGTGAATGAAGGCCATTTGCAGGCCCAAGGGGTGTACCTCAGCGGCGGTACGGTGCTCAGCACGGGGCAAGTGACCGGCGAGCAAGTATCCGTCTTGGCGGCTCCGGGGGGCAGCCAGGTGGAATTGCGATCGCCCGATGCGGTATTGGGCTTGGCGGTGCAGGCGGGGGCAGTACCCACCAATTGGCAGGGTCGGATCGCGGAATTGCCGGAACTGGCCCAGCAATTGACAGGGCCCGGATCGCCCTTGGCTACCCCTGGGACGGCGGTCGTCGCGGGCAACGTCGAAGGTCAACGGGTGGGGGTGTTTGGGGAGCGGGTAGCGGTCACCGGCGACATTCGGGCCCCCCAAGGCACCGTGCACCTCGGCGGCAACGTTTCAGGGTCGGGGCCCGCCCCCAATGCGGCCCAAACCCTGGTCACGGGTCAAATTGATGTCAGCGCTGGGGATACCGGCAACGGCGGCGAGGTGGTGATCTGGGGCGATCGCACCGCCCAGTTCAGCGGTCGGATTGCGGCGCGGGGGGGAACCACCGGCGGCGATGGCGGTTTGGTGGAAGTTTCCAGCCCGGACTATTTGGATTTTCAGGGGGAAGTGGATACCCGTGCGCCCCAAGGGCAAACCGGCACCCTTTTGCTCGATCCCACCGACATTCGGGTGGTGCTCAATCCGCCGGCAGCGGGCAACCTGACCAACGTCGCCAACTTTGCCAATCCCAACACCGATGGCCCCGAATCGCGGATCTTGAGCGGTTTGATCAACGCTGCCACCAGCAACGTGGAATTGCAGGCCACCAACGACATCATCTTTGACGCGTCCGTGGCGATCGCCGCGGCGGGGATTTCCCTGACCGCCGGGCCGGGCGCAACATCGAGGTCAATCAATCGCTCTCCACCACCAACGGCAACATTACCCTGTCGGCCAACGATCCGGGGACACCGGCGATCGCCCCCGGTCGGGTTGCTGTTATCGCACCCATTTCTACCGGCGGCGGGAATTTCACGGCCACGGGCGGAGCGCTCGTGGAAATCAACTCGGCCGTGACCACCGGCGGCGGCGACATCGCCCTCACGGCGCTCAACCCAACGACGGGTTTGTGAACATCACCCTTTCCGGCGGCGGTTTGAACAGCGGTACGGGGGACATCACCCTCACCGGCGACACCATCGGCGTGGCCGCCACCCCCAATACCCTGACCGGCGCGGGCAACCTTACCTTTCGGCCGTTTACCTCTGGCTATGGTGTTTCGGTAGGCACCTCCGGCGTACCGGGGGTTTTGGAACTGGCACCCAGTGTGTTTTCCGGAACGGGGTTGAATTTCGCCCAAACCACCATCGGCAGCGGCACCACCGGGGCGATCGCCCTAGGCACCGTGACCATTCCCCAACCCAACGTGACGTTTCAGGGCACGCAAACCAACCTCAATGGCAACGCCACGTTTTCGTTTGCGAGTCCCCATGCCATCACCTTCAATACACCGACCGTTTCGGTGGTGGGCGACTCACAAATCCGGGTGCCCAATGCCGGCGATCTGCGGTTGGCGGGAAACGTGACCGGAGCCAACGATCTCACCTTGCAGGCGGCCGGCAACGTCTTGCTGGGGGGAAGCGTCAATTTGGGGGGAGGCTTCACAGTGTTGCCCTCCAATCGCTTGGATTTGGGGGGCAACATCGTGGCCAGCAGCGTGAACTTGCAGGCGCCCGTCGCCCTCGCCGCCACCACCTCCATTGAAGCCACCGCCAGCAATCTTTTCATCTCGGCCCCCATCACCAGTGCGGTATCGGGGGCGGGACTGACCCTCCAAGCCAACGACAGCATCAACATCAATGCCAACATTGCCCTCACCAACGGGTTGTTGCAGGTGCTGGCGGATACCGACGGCGACAACGACGGTGATGTCTCGATTTTTACGGCAAACCTGACCACCGGCGGCGGCGACTTTGTAGCGCGGGGGGGAAGCAATTCCCCCTTTTTCCCGGGGTTGGCATTGGGCCTCGGCAGCCAGATTCAGACCGGGGGCGGCAAAATCGAACTTACCGGAACCAATACCGCCACCGCCATCAGCGGCGGCACCGGCATCAACCTATCGGGAGCCTCCACCCTCGACTCTGGGGGGGGCGAGATTGTCCTGAACGGCACGGGAACCTCTGGGGCCGGGATTTCCATTTTTGAGAGCACCGTGACTTCCGGTGCGGGCGCTGTGGGGATAACGGGCGTGGCCACCGCCGACGGGAGAGGTCTTGAGATCGCCGACTCGCAAATCACTTCCACCGTGGGGAACATCAATGTGAGCGGCACCGGTCGATTTGCTGCCGGTTTGGAGATGGTCAGCTCGTCGGTGCAATCGGGCAGCGGGGCGATCGCCCTGAGCGGGATCAACGATGGCGGCAGCAACGGCTACGATGGCGTCATCCTGACGGGTTCCACGGTGCAGACCGGCGGCAGCGGCACGATTGCGGTAACGGGAACCGGCGCCCCCAGTGCCAGTCGGGGGATATCCCTCGATACCACGACCCTGGAAGCCCAAAATGGGGATATTTCGGTAGTGGGAGTCAGCCGATCGTCCGCCGGTGCTTTTCCGCTGGCGGAAGGGGTGCAAATCGGTTCTGGCTCCCAGGTGGTCACCACCGGCACCGGCACCATCACCCTAGAAGGCAGTACGGACTCCACCGGCTCTCGGGGCGTGCAAGTGAGTGGTCAAATCAGCACCACCAACCGTGAAATTTCTCTGGTGAGTACCACGGGAGGCATTGACGTGGCCACCACCGGCAATGTCAATGCGGGCAGTGGGGATATTGGTTTTGCTACCGACACCGCCATCGACATTCGGGGCACCAACACGGTGTTGACCACAGGGAATGTGTCTTTGGCTTCCCAGACCCCCAACCGCAGCCTTTCTTTGGGCGTGCCTTTGCCCGACACCCTGCAAATTGGTGTGTTGTCCGGTTTGGGGGCAGGCATTGATCAACTGGTGCTTGATAGCGGCACCGGCACCATCACCAGCAATGGTTTTTCGGTCACCCCGGACGTCCGGTTTACGGGGAGTGAATTTCGGACAGAGGGGGCTCCCACCGTTGGCAGCGGTGACGTGGTGGTGGCTGGCCCTGCCCGCCTTACGGCCAACTTGCAGGCCACCACCGGCGACATTGAGCTTACCGGCAACGTGGTGGTTGCCGGAGCCAACGTTGCCGTGCAAAGCGGATCGGGGGGGGAACTTGAAATTGTCGGCAACGTGAATGGGGCAGTCCCGGGTGCCAACAACCTTACCCTTGAGGGGGGAGACATAGACATCAGCGGCAACCTGGGAGCGGGTACCCGATTGGGCGACGTGGTCATTAATTCCGAAGATGCCGTATCGCTGAATCAGGTACAAAGCAGTTCTTTGACCGTAGATGCACAGACGATTGTGCTGACGGGTGCCGTGAACACCAGCGGAGGCAGTGGTGTGAGTTTAATCGGCTTCGATATTGACATCGAGGCTCCCCTGACGGCCACCGGGAGTGGCGGGTTGAGCATAACCAATGACGGTCTGCTCACCATTGCCGATGGTGCCCCAATCGATGTGGCCGGCAACCTTACGCAAGTAGGCAGCGGCAGCATCCAAGTGGCGGGCAACCTCCGCGCCGGGGGGAACATTGTCTGGAACAGCCCTGTGGCCATGACCGGGGACACCGAATTTTTGGCGGGGGGAGCGCTGGGCATTGCCTTTAACGGCGGCTTGAATGCCGGGGGCAACGACCTCACCCTGGGCAGCGAAGAACTGGATTTTGGCGCGCCCCTCACCGGCGTGAACAGCCTCACAGTCCAGCCCTTCACCGCCACCCGGCCCATCGTGGTTGGGGGCAGCTTCAACGTACCGGGGAGCCTCACCCTCACTGACCTCGATCTGATCAACATTCAAGCCAGTGGACTTGCTTCCCTCAACATCGGCAACCAAGCCAGCGGCAACATCTCTTTTGTTTCTTCTTTCCCGGCGTTCAGTCAAAACACCACGTTTGCTGCTGGCAATGGCGCTACCATCACGGCGGCAACCCCCATCTTCGGCAGCGGTAGCGGCTCCCTTACCTTTGATGGCGGCGGGAACGTCACCCTGGCGGATGTCACCAATCCCGGCAACGATATCACGGCGATCAGCCGCAACGGCAACATTGATACCACCGGCGGCACACTTTCCAGTGTAGGTACCAACAGCGGCGATATTGCCCTTCAGGCGCCCAATGGCGGCATTGCCTTGGGCACAATCACAACGGAAGCCACAACGGGCAATGCCGGTTCCTTGTCGTTGACGGCGGCTCAGCCCCTGACCCTGGCAAGCTCCATCAACTTGTCGGCGCCCTCCGGCAACGGCGGCAATTTCACGGCCGATATACCGGTCAATTTGCTCAACTTTACCGTGATTTTTACGGCAGGGAGTGGCATTGGCGGCAACATCACCTTTGATCAAGGCATTGCGGGCAGCGAAGGCTTGAGCTTAAACGCCGGTAGCGGCAACATCAACCTCAACGGCACAGTTGCGGTCAACGACTTGTTTCTACGTACTGCGGGCACCATTCGCCTGGGGGGCAACGTCACCACCACTTTTGGTCAAACGTATTCCGGGAACGTGGTCTTGACCCAAAATGCGGTGTTGACTGCTGGCAATTTCTCCGGCATCCGCTTTGAAGGCAATGTTGATGGCGATCGCAGTCTCACCCTCAATGCCGGTACGGCCAACGTGTTCTTTCAGGGTGTGGTAGGAGGAAGCACCCGCCTCAGCAACCTCACCGTTAACCCAGAAGCCACGGTATCCAGCAGTGCCGGGCTGGTCGTGCGCACAACCGGTGACATTCGTACGGGCAATATTGACAACCAGGGATTTGAGGGTGGCTTTGATGGAGACGGCAGCCCTCCTCGTCCAGTGGAACTGATGCCCTGGAAGGTACGATCGCCCTTGGCAATATCAGTACCGCCAACAACAGTGGGCCGGGGGAATCGGTCACCATCAACACGAACAATCCGCTGTCGGTAGGCGATATCAACACCTCCGGGAGCGGTGGCGGTGGGAATGTTTCCATCGTCGGCAGCAATTCTCTGAGTGTCGGCAGCATCAACACCGCAGCCACCAGCGGCGGTACCGGGGGCAACATCAGCATCAACCGCGGAACCATCCAAGTAGGGGCGATCGACGCCTCAGGCCCCAACGGTGGCGGGGATGTGGCCCTGCAAAGCAGCGGCAACTTGACGGTGGGCAGCATCAACGCCGAAGCCACCGGCAGCGGCCCTGGGGGCGACATTGCATTGCAGGTCAGCGGCAACCTCACCACGGAGGGCAGTTTCAATGCGGGGGGGAATGGGGTGGCCCTGTCCAGCAGCAGCGCAGGCGGCCCCGCCGGCAACATCACTCTGGATAGCGGTGGCGCGGTGAACCTGAGTTCGGGACGGGTACGAGCCATTTCCACCAACGCTCCGGCGGGCAACATCACGGTGACGGCCGGCGGCGACATCACCACCGGGGCTGGTGCGGCCCCGTTTGCAGCGGTAGCGGCTTTTCCGGCGGCCGGCGGGTCGGGGACGGGGGGCAACATTCAATTCACCAGCGCCGGGGGCAACATCAACACCAGCGCCGGCGATGTGGATGCCGGTACCCCCAGCGGCAATGCCGGGGCGATCGCCCTGCAGGCCAGCGGCACCCTCACTACCGGGAATGTTTCGGCTTCGTCTTTGGGGGGAAGCGGTGGCCAAATCGAATTGATCGGGGAGAGCGTCGCGCTGCAGGGCAACATCTTGGCGGTGGGACAAAACGGCAGCGGCGGCAACATCACCGCAACCACTGCCGGCAACCTCACGGGCACCGGTTTGATTTCAGCCAGTGCGATCGCCAGCGGCAACGGTGGTGAGGTGGCTTTGCAAGGTAGCACCATCACCCTGCAGGGCCGGTACGGGCCCAAAGTGTTGGTGGGGAAGGGGGCGAAATTTCCCTGAAGAGCAATGTGGTCACCACCCAAGACTTGAACGCGGCGGGAACCACCCGTGGCGGCGAGGTGTTGGTGGATGTCGTAACCCAAATCACGGTGGGGAATGTGGATGCCTCGGCCAGTGGGGGCCCCGGCGGCAACATTGTGCTGGATCCGACGGGGGATGTGGTGTTGGTGACGGCCAACGCTTCAGGCAATCCCGGCGGCAGCATCGAAATTGTATCCACCGGCGCCAATGTCCGGGCCACCGGCATTTTGACTGGCCCGGCAGCCTGCAGCGGGGCCAGCATCTGCGCCGCCGGGGGCGGGGGGATCGGTGTCCATTCAACACGGCAACAGCGCGCCCTCCAACACCGATCCGGCTTTTCGCTGAGTGCGTTTCAGGTAGGCAACAGCTCGGTCAACGGTACGGCGGGGGATATTGTCGCCGGTGGCGATCGCCTCACGGCCACCAACATCCCGAACCTTTTCGATGCGGGCGACATCAACGACCCCGACGATGACAACACAACCTTTTCGATAGGTGGCATTTCGCTAGTTCCCGGCGGTGTACCGTCCACACCCACACCTACGCCTACTCCCACGCCTACGCCTACTCCCACACCTACGCCTACTCCCACGCCCACACCCACGCCGGCTCCCACACCCA
>JAAUUG010000083.1 GCA_012031195.1 Oscillatoriales cyanobacterium SM2_1_8 | reverse complement strand
GACCAGCTTGTGCTCAACGGTTGCGGTGGGCAGTCCGGCATTTACCCTGACGGTCAACGGAACGAATTTCGTGCCCGGATCGGTCGTCAACTTCAATGGCAACCCACGTCAAACCGTGTTTTTCAGCGCGACGCTGGTTTATGCACAGATCACGGCAGCGGATGTCGCCAACATCGGAGCGGCGACAATCACGGTCACCAATCCGGCTCCGGGCGGAGGAAACTCCAACGGATTGACGCTGAATATCAGTTCAATCGCGAATCCGGTCCCAGTGCTGGCGAACATTAATCCGAATCTGGTGATTGCCGGAGATGCGGAATTCGTCCTGACGGTGATTGGTTCCAATTTCGTTCCGGGAGCAGCCATTACTTTCAATGGCGTTCCGCGTCAGACAACGTTCCTGAGTCCGAACGAATTGACGGCGCTTATTCCTGCCGCTGCCATCGCCGACCCTGGAACGGCTGGCAGCCGATCCGGTACCCGAAGTGGCAGCCGCAGCCACCCAGGCTTTGACCCTTTAGTTTTGTACCCCCGCGCCCTCCTTCGACAGGCTCGGGAACCGAGGACAGAGAGCCAAAAGACCTCTTTTCCCCCTTCTCCCTGCTTGGGAGAAGGGGCCAGGGGATGAGGGAAAACAAGCAACCTAGACCGACCAAGACTTGATAGTCATTTTAGATGTGTTAGGGCGGGGTGAAGGGGTGAAACCCCTGGCTGGGGGCTTCGACGTGAGCGCTCAGCCAGACAGCGCAGCCCCCGAACCCCCTTTGCTTTCGATGTCTGAACCTACCCGAATATAGCTATACCTACCGGCGCCACCTGGTGTGCAAAGCTAACGTTGGATCGCCCCTTCTTCCGCCTCGATGGTCAATTGGGGGGGGGTGGGCCGCACGTCAATTTCCATGCGCAAAATGGTGGCCCCTTCCTCCTTCAGGTCTTCCAAGAATCCCTCCTGGGCCGCTTCCGCCTCCTCACGGCTCAAGTATGGCCCAAAATAGTACGTACAACGGGGATGATCCGTCTCGATTTCCAACCAAGTCGCCTTGCCGATTTTTTCCAGGATCGCCGTCAGAAAATCCCGCATATTGTTCCCCTCAAGTGCTCCCCGAAACGTGCCGCCATTCACATTTCTACACAGTTTACCGTAGACCCCTAGGTCAAAACGGTAGAGGAGACAGCATTTATGCGGTGCTGACGAAAAATCTCGTAGAGAAAAATCCCAGAAGCCACGCTGGCATTCAAGCTCTCGGTGCGTCCCCGCAGGGGAATCGTCACCAAAACATCACATGCCCGCTGCACCCCCAGGCTGATCCCCTCCCCTTCCGAACCAATCACCAAGGCGATCGGCCCGTCAAACCGGACTTTATCGATGCCGGTGCCGCCGCTGGCCACGGTGCCATAAATCCAAAATTTCCGCTCCTTGAGCCGCTCCAGGGTTCGGCTGAGGTTCACCACCCGCACCGCGTCCAGGTGGGACAACGCCCCGGCCGCCACTTTCACCACCGTCGAGGTAATGCCGGTGGCCCGCCGCTGGGGCAAAACCAAACACCGGGCGCCAAAGGCTTCGGCCGACCGGGCGATCGCCCCCAGGTTTTGGGGATCGGTAATCCCTTCCGCCAGCACAAAGATGGGGTTGGGGGTGGCGGCAAAGGCCTGATCGATCGCTTCGTCCAATTCCAAATAGTTGTGAGCGGCCACCTGCACGGCAATTCCCTGGTGCCGCCCCCCTCGGTCACGTAATCCAGTCGCCGCATTTCCACCTCGTCCACCACGGCGCCGGCCGCCTTGGCCGCATCAATCAGGGGCAGAAAATCTGGGGCGTAGCGCAGCCGGGGCAGCACCCAGATGCGATGGATATCCCGATCGCCCTCCAACACCGCTTTGACCGCATGGCGGCCGTAAACCAGATCCCGCTCCTCCGCCTCTTCGTTTTGGGGACGGGGCTCGCCGCCCAAGGCCTTGGGGGATTCCCGGGGGCGGGGGGTTTCAAAGGAAGCCGGTTCGGAGCGAGACCAGGCCGGTTTGACCGCCGATTTGGCAGGGGGCTTGCCACCCCAAGATTTACCGGTAGGCTTCGGGCCCGTGGATTTGCCAACGGGCTTGGCGCCGGTGGGCTTGCCGGCCGATTTAGCCGAAAGCTTGGGGGGACGGGGACGATCGCCCGCCGGATCGGGGCGGGGGCCCGATCGTTCCGAGCGCGGGCCAGAGCCTTCGGGGCGATCGCGGCGGGAAAATTTTGGCTTGGGGCGGCGTGGAGGGTTCATAAGCACAGCAAATTAGGGGGATACGGGAGGATGACTCCAAGCCAAGACCGCTTGCAATCGCACCGGGTCAGATAGATAAAGGTACCCCAACAGGGCTTCAAAACCGGTAGCCTTTTGATAAATTTCGGGATCGAGGCGACGGGCGGGCTTCCCGGCGGCATTGCGGGCCCGGCGCACGATGTCCCGTTCGGGTGCCGTCAGGTGGGCTCCAGCCAGCAACGCTTCCAAACAAAGGGCTTGGGCTTCGGCCCGCACCCGCGCCACCACCGCTTGCCGATACAAGTGGGGGGCTTGGGGCAAGGTCGCTTCCTGGCCACGCACGTACAACTCGTACACCGCATCCCCCAAATAGGCCAATGACAAGGTGGGGTGGGGCAACGTTGGGGTGGGGACAACCCTAGGTGGGGGGGGTGCCAGCGGTCGAAGACGGCGTGGTTTTCCGGCTGCGGCTGCGCTTGGGCGGAGATTCCGGCTTTTTTTCGGGAGGCTCGTCCCCCGTCGAGGGGAGCCCATCGGGCTCCGTCCCCCCCGTGGCACTGGCCGGGCGATCGCCTGGGGTCGCGTTTTGGGCCGGGGTCTTGGCGATGGGAGCCGCTTCCCCCTCTGCCACCGTGGGGTCCACAGGATCCACCTTGGCCGGGGTCTTGGCTCGGCTGCGGTTGCGTTTGGCCGATTTGGTCGCAGGCGCAGCGACCTCGGCCACCTCCGTCGGCACTTCGAGACCGTTGCTGGGGGGCTCTTCCGGCGGCGGACTTGGCACCAGGTTTAGATCTTCCGATGCCGCCTCTCCGGAAGCCAAGGCATTTTCTTGCCCATTCTGTGAATCCTCCTTGGTCCCATCCATGCTCGGAAGATGGGGGGCCGGGCCAGCCGGATTCCCAGACGGAGACTCGGCCGCAAACAGCGCCGTTTTCTCCTCTTGATTTTTGCTGGCAGATCTGCCAAGGGCGAGGCTTCCGCCAAGGTATGGGCCACCGCATTGGCCAAAGCATGGGTTGCCGCCAACAGTCCGGCTTCGGCTTCTTCGATGGAGCTCACCAAAGTTAAAAACTGCTCCAGCCGCACCAATTTCACCGTTTGGGTCACCCGGGGGTTGGTGACAATGCGCAGCGATCCTTGGCAGCCCTGAATTTTCTTGGCCATTTGCACCAGCACCCCCAGCCCGGAACTATCGATAAAGTCAATCGTCGATAAATCCAAAATCAGGTGGGCGGGGCCTTCTTCAATGCATCGCACCATCACTCGACGGAAGGCCGGCTCGGAAAACGCATCAAGCAGTCCCGTCAGGCGAAACAACTGGTAGCCGTCGCGTGCCTCGCGGCTCCCCCGCAGGCTAACCGTCAGCGTAAGCTGTTCGGGAATGTTGACCTCCAAGGTTTTTGTGCCTGTCCCGCGAAATTGCGCACATATTTTAAGGTCATTCGGGTTTCTTGTCTAGGGAATGTCTCGGCAGGGTTGGGGCAAAATGCCCTTACACTGGGGAAGATTTGGATCAACCTCTTCCATGAATTCCATTCGGGCATGTCAACAGGCGCTGCAAACCGGTCAAGTCTCGGCGGTGGCCCTCACCCAAACCTACCTCGATCGCCTGCAGCAGCGGGAACCGAAGGTCCACAGCTTCCTTGAGGTTTTGCCCGAGCGGGCGTTGGCCCAGGCGGCAGCGGTGGATCGGCGGCGGGCCGCCGGGGAAACGTTGGGGCCGTTGGCGGGGATTCCGATCGCCGTCAAGGACAACCTTTGCCTGGAGGGGGTGAAGACCACCTGCGGTTCGCGGATGTTGGCGGATTGGGTGGCTCCTTACACGGCAACGGCGGTGGCCAACCTGGAGGCGGCGGGGGCCATTGTTTTGGGCAAAACCAATTTGGATGAGTTTGCCATGGGCAGCTCCACCGAAAATTCGGCCTTTGGCCCGACCTACAACCCTTGGCAGGGGGATCGGGTGCCCGGTGGCTCCTCCGGCGGCTCGGCGGCGGCGGTGGCGGCTCGGCAATGTGTGGCGGCTTTGGGTTCCGATACGGGCGGTTCGATTCGGCAACCGGCGGCTTTTTGCGGGACGGTGGGGCTCAAGCCCACCTATGGCCTGATTTCCCGTTACGGTTTGGTGGCGTTTGCTTCTTCCCTCGATCAGGTGGGGCCCCTCGCCAATTCGGTCGAAGATGTGGCCTGGTTGTTGCAGGCTTTGGCGGGGCACGATCTTCGCGATGCCACCAGCCTCCGGGTAGACCTTCCCGACTATGGCGCCGCGGTGGCGGACGAACATACGGATTCCCTGAAGGGCAAACGGGTGGGCGTGATCCGAGAAACCTTTGGCGAAGGTTTGGATGCGGAGGTGGCGACCTTGGTGCAGGGGCGATCGCCCAATTGCAAGACTTGGGGGCCGAGGTGCAAGAGGTGACTTGCCCGCGGTTTCGTTACGGGTTGCCCACCTACTACATTTTGGCCCCATCGGAGGCTTCGGCGAATTTGGCGCGGTACGACGGGGTGAAGTACGGCTACCGCGCTCCGGCCAGCAACCTGTTGGCGATGTACGAACAGACCCGGGAGGGAGGATTTGGGCCGGAGGTGAAACGGCGGATCGCGATCGGCACCTACGTGCTGTCGGCGGGGTATTACGATGCGTACTACCTGAAGGCCCAGAAGGTACGGGCTTTGATCCGGCAAGATTTCGATCGCGCGTTTGCCCAAGTGGATGTGTTGGTGTGCCCCACGTCGCCGGTGAGGCCTTTGCCCTGGGCAGCAAAACCGAAGATCCCCTCAGCATGTACCTCACGGATTTGATGACGATTCCCGTGAATTTGGCGGGGTTGCCGGGGTTGAGCCTGCCCTGTGGGTTCGATCGCCAGGGGTTGCCGGTGGGGTTGCAGTTGATCGCCAACGTGTTGCAGGAACCCACGTTGTTGCAGGTGGCACGGGCCTACGAACGGGCTACCCCTTGGCACGGGCGGCAACCGGATTGGCTATCGTGAATTTGCCGACGGCGTTCCAGCGTTTGCAACGGGGGGCGACCCTGCGGGGTACCGTCGAACTGCCCTGCGTGCCGGCTTTGGTGGATGCCTACCTGGAATGGACGCTCCAATTGTTTGCGTTGTTGGGCTCGCCGTTTCCCGAACACCGGCGGCCGGAATTGCGCGATCGCCTCGAAGCCAAGCTGGCGGAAGGGTTTGCCGCTTCGCAACACGCCCGGCTGGTGTTGACCTATCAACCGGCGGCACCGCCGCAACCGGGTTTGGTGTTGGATGTGGCGGTGCGTTTGGATTCCCTCAAAAGTTTTTACGAACAAACGGTTCAAGAACGTTTTGGGGCGGTGTTGGGGGAGATGGAAACCAGCGTGTTTGGCCGCCGCCCCAACGCCAAGGTGATGGATTTGGCGGCCCAATTGCCTCCCGGGGCCCGAATTTTGGATGTGGGGGCCGGGGCCGGTCGCAACACGTTGCCGTTGGCGCGCCAAGGTTTTCGGGTGGATGCCCTGGAGTTGGCAGAAATTTTTAGCCGCCAATTGCAGGTGTTGGGCGATCGCGAAGGGTTGCCGGTGCGGGTGTGGCAGGGGGACATCCTGGATCCGGGGCAACGTCTGCCCCACCAGACCTACGATTTGGTGTTGTTTGCGGAGGTGTTTCCCCATTTTCGGACGCCCCACCAAATTCGGCTGGCGGCCCTCAAGGCCTACGATGCCCTCTGTCCCGGTGGTTTTTTGGTGTTCAATACGTTTGTGAGCCGCACCGGTTGGGAACCCACCCCGAGCGATCGCCAAGTGGCGGCGGTGTCCCAAGCGTTTTTCACCTCCGAGGGGGAACTCATGGCGGCGATGCAAAACCTGCCGTTTGGGTTGTGGAGCCGGGAACCGGTGTTTGACTACGAGCGCGATCGCTTGCCGGCGGAGGCTTGGCCCCCCTCTCCCTGGTTTGCCGACTGGACGACGGGCCGTTTTGTGTTTCCGGAGGTGGAACCGCCGCCGATCGCCCTGGAATGGTTTGTCTACCGGCGGGAGGCTCGCCCTGGCTCCAGCGGTGGGGCATCGTGAACCGGCCGCCCTCCTGGGAACAAGCCGCCGACCTCTGTCAACGCTATGGGCAGGCGGTGGATTATTTGGCGATTCGGTTGGAGCAAGCCGAGACCACGGATTTGAGTTACCGTCAAGGGATTCTCGCTACCGCCCAGACCGGGTGGGCAACCGGGGGTTGGGTGCGGGTTTGCCAGCAGGGGGGGTGGGGTTTCGCGAGTTTTGATGGCGATGACACCCTGACCGTGGCGATCGAGGAAGCGATCGCCGCCGCCAAGTGGCTGGGGCAGGGCCGCACCCGTTTGGCCCCGTAACGCCTGTGCAAGCCACCGTACCGCTTGGGCCCGACCACGATCCCCGGCGGGTACCGCTGGCCGCCAAACACGCCTTGGGGGCCGATTGCGACGAACGGCTGCGGGCGGCAGCAAACATCTCCAGCCGGGTCACCTACGGCGATCGCTGGCGGCGGGTCGGGCTATTCACCAACGAAGGCACGGCGATCGTCCAAGAATTTGGCGATTGGGAACTGCATTTGGCCGCGACCGCCCGGACCCTGGACACGGTGCAAACCGCCCGCGAAACCTTGGGTTCCTCCCGCTCTTTTCAGGAATTGCCAGAACTGGGGATCGATGTGGCGGCGATCGCCCACCGCGCTTTGGCGGCTACCCGATACCCCGTCGTCCCGGCGGGGACCTACACCGTCGTGATCGATCCGATTTTGGCCGGATTGTTTGTGCACGAAGCCTTTGGCCACCTTTCGGAAGCCGATGCCTTGGCCGAAAACCCGGAATTGCAGCAAACCATGCGGCGGGGGCGGCGGTTTGGCCCCCCAACCTGCACATCTGGGACGGGCAATTTCCCGGCGAAACCCACCGCGGTACCTACACCTACGACGATGAAGGGGTGCCCCAGCAAACCACCCCCCTGTTGCAAAACGGCATCTTGGTGGGACGGCTGCACAACCGGGAAACCGCGGCCGCCCTTGACGAGACCCCCACCGGCAACGCCCGTTGTTTGGATTATGGCTATCCCCCCCTGGTTCGCATGACCAATACCTGGATTGCCCCCGGCGATGCCTCCCCCTCCGACCTGCTCACCGACCTTAAGCGGGGCATCTACGCCGGCAATTGGGTGGGGGGCACCACCAACGGCGAAAGCTTTACCTTTACCGCCGGCGAAGCCTGGATGATTCGCAACGGTCGCCGAGCCGAACCCCTGCGGGATGTCACCCTCACCGGCAACGTCTTTCACACCCTGAAACACATCGAGGCGATCGGCCGCGATTTGCATTGGGATGAATCCGGCGGCTGCGGCAAACAAGGACAAAATGGGCTCGCCGTGGGTTGCGGTGCCCCCAGCCTGCGCATCCGACGGGTGGCCATCGGCGGCATCTAGCCCCCACGATTGTTAAGGCTTTCTGACATTTTGGGGATCGCCGGTCAGGATCCCCGAAGATAGACCCCGGGTTGACCTTGAGGGGATGCTGGCTTGCGGTAGGGATTTCAACCAGCGACCGCCGGCCCGGACGATCGCTGGGAAGGGTCTGGGAACCGTCGCGTGGGGCAAAGGCATGGCAAGCCATTACGGAGAAGGAGCGGGAGAGGGCTCCAGGGAATTGCGGGGGGACAACTGGTTGGCGGCGCCGGGGGCCTACGGGGTTCCGGGCGGCACGGTGAACCAATGCCGGGGGTGTCGTTTCTTTGCCCCCATCGGTCGCCGGGGGGGGAATGCGATCGTTTTGCGGCCCCGGTGGCGGGGGCTTGGTCAGCCTGTGCGTTGGCCGAACCGGTATTTGGGGCGGCCGTGGCCACAGGCGATCGCCCTTGGGCTCTGTCGCCGGAATTGGGAAGGGCGCGGGCGCTTGAGGAGAGCGGGAAAGGGTTGGAAGTCGCCGACGCCCAAGGGGCGACCCATTCCCCTGTCCACCACGGTGCAGAAATCCGCAACTAGGGGCTACCCCAACGCCGCCAGCCGATTGAGAATGGTGAGGGTGCCGAAGCCGATCAACAGGGCACCGCTGGCCAACGGCACCAAACTGGATTGCTGACGCAGGGCAAAAAGGCGGTTGGCCCAGCCCATCGAAGCTCCGGCCAGCACCAAAGGCATGGCCGACCCCAAAGCATAGGCCAGCAACAAAGCTCCCCCCAACCACACTTTGCCCGTGGTGGAGAGCCAGCCCAACAACGCCACCGTGACCGGGGTGCTGCAGGGGGAACTGGCCAGCCCAAAACTCAGCCCCAGCCCATAGGCGCGGGCTCCCCCCGGCCAAGTTTCTGCCCAGCGGGCGATCCCCCGGCCGCCATCGGGCCAAGCCGCTTGCCAAACCCCCAACAATTGAAGGCCCATCGCGATCGCGATCGCCCCCATAAGCAGGGGCCAAATTCCCGACACCTGGCCATAGAGCCGTCCCAACCCTGCGGCCACCAAACCAAAACCCGTGAGGGTCGTGGCAAATCCGGAGCCAAACCAGAGGGTCGCCGACAGGGCTCGTCCTTCCCGCGCGGCATAGCCGCCAATGTACCCCAACGTCACCGGCAGCATCGACAAGGTGCAGGGGCTGAGGCTGGTGACCAAGCCCGCGCCAAAGGCCGCCGCCAACGCCAGCAGGGGAAAACCGTTCAGTTGGGCAGCCAACAAACCCGTTGCCTGTTGCTCCAGTTGATAAAACAGCGTGTCGATTCCCGTCATTTTTGCTACGTTGGGGGGCTAGCCCCTCCATGTTGCGCGATCGCCCCGCTTGCCATGCGCGATTTTTTGCCTTTTTTCGCGGCCAGGTACTGCTGGTGGGTTTGCCGCCATCCTTCGAGTCGGCTTTGGGTGAGAGCAAACTCGCCCGTCGGCATCGGTTCACCGGTTTGCCCGATGGCGAAACCGCCTGGCAATGGGCGATCGTGACCCCCCCCGATGTGGTGCTGAGCCGGTGGGCCCTGCCTGACATGTCGGCGGCGGTGTTGTGCCAACGCTTCAAAGCCAACCTCCACCACAGCCACTTGCGAAACGTGCGCTTTATCGCTGCGGTGGAACCCGCCCAGACCCAAATGCGATCGATGATGGCGGACATCGGTTTGGACGATGTCTTGGATTGGCCCTTGGAACCCAGCCTGGCCGCAATCCGCCTGCAGATCGCCCTGACGGCGGCCGCCCAAAACCAACGCCTGCAAAAAGTCAGCGGTCAACTGCGGCTCACCCAAAACCTTTTGGCCCAGTTCCAGGGCTACGATCCGACGGTGGGATGTTTTACCCGCACCGCCCTCAGCCTTGCCTTGGAGGATTTGCTGCCCAAGTCCACCCCCGAACACCCCATCGCCCTGCTGCTGTTGGCGATCGATCGCCTGGAGGAAGTTGCGTCAACCCATGGCCCCGAGATCGCCGAGGCGGCCCTGGTCGCCGTGGTCGGTCGTCTGCAAAACCAGGCTGCCCCCCACAGCTTGGTGTACCTTTTCGAGCGCCCGGTTGTGGCGTGCCTGTTGCCCTACCAGCCCCGTCCCGCCGTTGTGGAATTTGCCAAGGAATTGGGTCAGGCTGTGCAGGGTTCACCCGTCGCGGTCAACGGTTTGCAGCTCAAACTCACCCTTGCGATCGGCATCGGCTGGGGAACCACCGCCCGCCCCCAAGACCTTCTCTTTGCCGCCAAACAATCCCTCACCCAAGCACAAGCCCAGGGAGCGGGCACAATTGACTACCGCTAGCCTGCTCTAAAGCAGGGAGACGCGGGAAAAGGGGTGATCTTAGCCGAGCAACCCACCCGGTCAAATTCTCGGGGTTGAGTCGGCTCTAGCTGTATAGTCAATTTAATTAAAAATGGCGCGACTACGATTGTTTTGATTGCCTTTACTCCCCTTTTCCTCCATGGGAGAGGGGTTGGGGGTGAGGGCAAGACTGTCGCAAACACATTTGAAATGACTATAAATAACTTGGTTAGGCCGGGGTGCAAGGGTGAAACTCCCAAATCGCCTTTTCCTTCGATGTCCGAACTTACCCGAATATATGGCTGTTTTGTATGGCGACGAGACAAAACAAGTCGGGTTGCCAGGGGCGAAGCCCCCGTATTGGTTCTATTAGACTTTCGTTGGGTAAGAAAAAACCGTGTCGTTTTAATTAAAATGACTATATATGG
>JAAUUG010000082.1 GCA_012031195.1 Oscillatoriales cyanobacterium SM2_1_8 | reverse complement strand
CCGACAAAATTGGCATGATTTTTTGAGGCGGGCCAACCGTTCGGGGTTCGCCAGCGGAGGGGGGGGCAAGGGCGGCCAAGGCTTGCAGATAGGCGTAGGCTTCTTGGTAGGTGGGTTGGTAGGGCGGTTGGCCTTGCCATATCTCCTGGGTTTGGCGAAAAATCCAGGGGTTGGCGATCGCCCCCCGACCGATCATGACCCCGGCGGCACCGGTGAGGGCCACCACTTTGCCGGCTTTGGCGGCGCTGTCCACGTTGCCGTTGGCGATTACGGGGCAGGGGAGGGCCTGCACCGCCTGGGCGATCGCCTCGTAGCGCACGGTGCCCCGGTAACCTTCTTTGACGGTGCGGCCGTGGAGGCTGACCCGATCGACCCCCTGCCGGGCCAGAGTCGCCAACAGTTGGGGGAAATCGGCCAAATCGGCAAAACCCACCCGCATCTTCACCGTGAAGGGGACGTGGACAACCGCCCGCAAACCCGCCAAGAGGCGCTCGATTGTTTCCGGTTCCCGCAGCAGACCGCCCCCCACGTTTTTGCGGTAGACCCGGGGGGCCGGACACCCCAAATTCAAATCAATGCCGGCGATGGGGTACGTTTGCAACTCCTGGGCGATGCGTTGCAAATCCGGCAAATGTTCGCCGATGAGTTGGGCCAGCACCGGCCGACCGGTGGCATTTTCGGTAACGGCCCGCAAAATGTGCCGATCCAACCGCGAATTGGCATAGACCCGAAAGTATTCGGTGATGTAAAAATCGGGGGCTCCGTACTGCGCCACCAACGCCATAAAATCGCGATCGGTTACGTCTTGCATTGGGGCCAGAGCCGTGAGGCTGGGAGTTATAGTCATTTTAATTAAAAGTGAAACACTCATGATTGTTTTGGTTGCCTTTACTCCCCTCTCCCTGCCTGGGAGAGGGGCTGGGGGTGAGGGAAAGATTGTCGCAAACACATTTGAAATGACTATAAGGCCGTCAGGCTCGGAGTCAAGGCCGTAGGGATTTGTGGGGGGGGCATGGGTGGCTTAGGCGGGGGGCGGTTCGGCGCGGCGGGCCGATTCGAGCAGACGGCGTACCTCCCGTTGCAATTCCACGTTGGTGGTTTGGGCATAGAGCGCTTGCGCCAAAGTCAGGTGCTTCACCGCTTCGGAGTAGGCCCGCTGCTGGCTGAGCAAAAGCCCCAGGGAAAATTGGGCAAAGGCATCTTGGGGATCGAGCTCCAAAATGCGACGGTAGGCGGCGATCGCCCCCGGCACCAAATTTTTGCGGCTGTAGACCCGGGCCAAGGCCCGCTGAATTTCCTTCACTTCCGGTTGGGCGATCGCCGCTTTGCGATAACAGGCCAGGGCCCCATCCAGCGATCGCGGGTTTCGAGGTATTTGCCCATCTCGTAATTGGCTTCGCCGTGGTGGGGGTTGAGGGAGATCGCCCGCCGGTACTGCTGCAAAGCACTGCCCAAAAAACCCCGGGCCGCAAACAAAGCCCCCAACCCAAACGCCACGTCGGGATGATCGGGAGCCAGTTTTTCCGCCCGCCCAAAGGCTTTGGCGGCTTCTTCGAGGGCATTTTGCTGCAAACAAACCCGCCCCAACTGCAAATGGGCCATCATCTCCTTCGGGGCCAAGGCTGTGATCTGGCGATAGATTTGGGCCGCGGCTTCCCAGTTTTGTTGACGCTGCTGGCAAACCGCGATCCCCTGCAAGGCCGTCAGGTTTTGGGGATCCCGGCCCAACACGTCCTCGTACAGCCGGCGCGCTTCGGGATAATTGCGCTGCTGGAACCAAATCTCGGCGCTGCCAAACCACACCCGCAGGTCGTCGCAGCCCAGTTCGATCGCCGCCTGAAACGCCGCTTGGGCCGACACCCATTCCCCCTCTTCCATCCACAACAACCCCAAGCACAAACACACGTCCGGGTTGCGGGGATCGAGTTCTTCGAGCTGACTGTAGGCGGCGATCGCGCCGGAATATCCCCCCGTTGCCAGGCCTGTTCCCCTTGCTCTTTGAGGTCGGCTTTGTGGAACTTTTCTCGGATGGGCGGACAAGCCTCTTTGATCGCCGGAATGAGGTTGCCCAAGGTCAAATCGTCCCGCCCCAAAATGCCTTGCAGTTCGGCCATGGCCGCCGTACATTCCTCCGCCACCACGGCAAACGGAATGGAGGTGACTGCCCGTTTGGGGTAGCACCGCACCCGCACCACACCGCTCCGGGCCTGAATCCGAATGTCCCGGGCCAGGGTTTGGGTCGCCCGCTGCCGAGAATAGGCCTCTCCCCGGATGCTGGTGGCGTAGAGGCTTGGCAACCGATTTAGAGCATAGGCGATCGCCTCGGCGGGGTTGGGGCACCCCTCCAACGGAAATTCTTCGGCGATGATTTGCTCCACCGCGGTGGTGACGGCCTCTTCCATCAGGTTGATCCAACCCCATTGGGGCTGCAACACATACAAATCCAGGTGTTCCGGCGCCAGTTCCACCTTGGCCGCGGCGGTGGGTCGTGTTGCCCCGGCATCTTTGCGCTTAGCCCGGGCCAAATACATCCGGACTTCGGCCCCCACCCGCCAGGAATAAGCACGTTCCGGGGAAGGCTCGACCGGTTGGGGCAACGGCGGCGGGGCCTTTTTGCCGGCGGCAAATCCGACCGCCTTGGGCAGATCGCGCCACGATAGGGACTCCCGCTCGAACAACCGGCGCAGTTGGGGGATCATGCCCCGCGGCGTCGCGAACCGGGCCCGATCGAACACGGTACCGTCTCGCAGTGGATCGCCATTTTGCAGGGCTTGCACGCTGCGCCGCACCGCCTCGGTGACCTCGGTGGCCAAACCGTTCAGCGCCCGATCCATGTGGTGTCGATAGCCTTCGCCGCTGGTGACATAGAGGGCCGGCAGCCGATTCAAGGCCCACGCCGCAACCTCGGCCAAACGCAGGGTGCCGTCCAAACGACCCGCTTCCAATTGCGCCTGCGCTTCGCGGCAAACGGCGTATTCCATTGCGTTGGCGAAATCGACCATGGCTGTGCGCCTAAGGTGGCTCCTGCGATCTTACCCAGTTTTTGCAAAGCGTGGCTTGGGCTGTCCTGCGCCAATCTGCGGGGCCGTGGTTCCCAGAACCGGGTAGAATGATGCCAAATCCCATTCTCTAAATAATAAACCGACTATGGAAATCCTTGATAGCCTGGGCAGTGTGCTCGGCAACATTAACTACGAACTGATTTTCCAATTGGTCTGCTTGGCCCTCATTGTGTTGTCGGGGCCGGTGGTCATCTTTTTGTTGGCGGCCCGCGGCGGCGATCTGTAAGCTCGGCACCTGCCCCGTGGCGCCGGGGTAGGTTCCCCCCATCAACACCTGGGGTACCCATGAACCAGAGTGCGGATTGGCCAAAACCAAGGGGCAGAACCTGTGGGAATAATTTTTCTTGGGGATTGCCCTTGATCCACTTTCCTCAACTTTGCAGGCACGCCAAAAGCCCTTGAAAGAGGGGCAACCCATCGGTGTTGCCCAAAAGGGGATCGACCGCCCGTTCGGGGTGGGGCATCATGCCCAAAACGTTGCCTTGGCGGTTGCAAATGCCGGCAATGTCGGCCACCGAGCCGTTGGGGTTGACCCCATAGCGCCACAGAATTTGCCGTTGGTTCTGCAATTCTTGAAGGGTTTCGGCGGTGGCGTAGTAACACCCTTCGCCGTGGGCAATGGGCAGGGCGATCGCCGTTTGCGGGTAAGCCGCCGTCCAGGGAGAGGGATTGGGTTCGAGGTGGAGGGGCACCGTTTCGCAACGAAACCGGCGATCGCGGTTGCGGATCAGGGCGCCGGGCAGCAACCCCATTTCCGTCAAAATTTGAAAGCCGTTGCAGATGCCCAAAACGTATTTGCCGGCCGCCGCAAATTCTCGGAGGGAGCGGGCGAGGGGGGCAAACCGGGCGATCGCCCCGCACCGGAGGTAGTCGCCATAGCTAAATCCGCCGGGCAAAACCAGCGCCGCCAAATCGCTGAGATCGGTTTCCCGGTGCCAAACCATCCGGGTCGGACACCCCAAAATGTCCCGTAGGGCGTACACGGCATCGCGATCGCAGTTAGAGCCGGGAAAGACCACCACGCCAAACCGGGGCTTGTTCATGCGGCTGTGACCTCCACCCGGTAGGTTTCGATCACAGGATTGGCCAAAAGCTGATCGCAGGCTTGGGTGGCGTGGGCCGTCGCGGCCGTGGCATCGGGGGCCTCCAAGGTCAACTCGATGTATTTGCCAATGCGGGCCTCTAGGGTTTGAATTGGGGTTTGGATGGGGGCATCCTTGGTCTCCGGGGGATTTTCGGACGCCAGTTGGTTGAGGGCATCGCGCACGGCGGTACCGGCGGGATCCAGAACCGCCGGATGCAGGGTGACAAAAATTTTGGCGTTGAATTTCACGGTGGTGGGAACAGGGGCCGAAACTGCCATAATCGTAGCAGCAGGACGGCGAGCCATGGCAGACTCCAAATATCTCCGGCAAATCAAACAGGGAGCCGATTGGTGGAACCAGTGGCGGCTACGTCAAGGTGAAAAATTTGGGGTCCCCGATTTAACCGGCGCCGAACTCAGCGAGGTGCAGTTGGCGGGGGCCGACCTTAAGGGGTGCAATTTTCAAAGGGCAAATTTGCGAAAAGCCGATTTGAGCTCTGCCGATTTGACCGGGGTCAACTTTGCCGCCGCCGATCTGCGGGATGCCGATCTGTCTTGGAGCGTGGTGGAGGGGGGGAATTTCGCCGAGGCTCGATGCGATCGCCTGCGTTGGCAAGGGGCCAAGTTGCGGCGGGCGCAGTTGGGGCAAGCGTACCTGGCCGAAACCGATTTGCAGGGGGCCAACCTGAAGGGGGTTTGCCTGCGGGGGGTGGATTTTGGCCATCGGGATTTGCGCGGCTTGAACTTGGAGGCGGTGAACCTCAGTGCCGCCAACCTCAGCACGGCCGATCTGACCGCCGCCAACCTGGTGGCCGCCAACCTCAGCGGTGCCAATTTGACCAAAGCCAACCTGAGCCGCGCCATCCTCAACCGCACCAACCTGGTGCAAGCCAACCTCGAAAAAGCGCTCCTGGATTTTGCCAGCGCGATCGCCGCCAATTTTTGCCAGAGCGTTTTGCGGGAGGCGAGTGCCCATCGCACCAACTTTGGCAGCGCGGTGCTGAGCGGGGCGGATTTCACCGGCAGCAACCTGAGTGGGGCCTACCTGGCCGACGTCCATGCCAGCGAAGCCAACTTCAATCGGGCAGATTTAACCGGGGCCAACCTGCAGCGATTTTGGGGGCACCGGGCCAACTTTAGCCAGGCGGTGCTGCGGGGAGCCAACCTTTACGAAAGTTCGTTGCTCCGGGCAGATTTGACGATGGCGGATTTGGTGGGGGCCAACCTGAACGGGGCAGACCTCGGGCGGGCGAACCTGACCATGGCGGATCTGTCTCAAGTTAGCGCCATGGCGACCAAATTTGAACAGGCCTCGCTGCATCGGGCCATTCTCCGCGACACCTTGTTTTTGCAAGCCAACCTCAAACTGGCGAACTTGGGCTTGGCGGACATTGCCGGGGCCGACTTTACGGGGGCCGTGTTGCTGGGGGCGGTGATCCCCAAGTAAGCCGTTGCCATGCTACAGTCACCAAAGCGCTGGGATGGCCGCAACATGCGTTTGGCTTATTTTGACTGCCCGACCGGCATCGCCGGCGACATGGCGATCGCGGCTTTGGTGGGGGCAGGGTTGCCCTTGACGGTGTTGGAAGAAACCGTGGCCCAACTCGGCCTGGCCAACGAGGTGCAATTGCAAATCGAAACGGTGCGGCGCCAAGGGCAAGCGGCGATCGCCGTGACGGTGCAGGCCCAACCCCAAACCAACCATCGCCACCTGCCGGAAATTGAAGACCGGATTCGGCGGGCCAACTTGTCGGAACGGGCCCAGACTTGGAGCTTGGCCACCTTTCGAGCCTTGGCGATCGCCGAGGGCGAGGTGCACGGCATTCCCGTCGAACAGGTGCATTTCCATGAGGTGGGGGCCCTCGATGCGATCGTGGATGTAGTGGGCACCTGCGTTGGGCTGGATTGGCTCGGCGTGGAGCGCGTGTTTTGTTCGGCTTTGCCGGTGGGGGGGGGCTACGTTCGGTGCGACCACGGACGGTTGCCGGTGCCGGTGCCCGCAGTCCTCAAACTCTGGGAGTCCCGGCAGGTGCCCCTGCAGGACAACGGCATCGCCGCCGAATTGGTGACCCCTACGGGGGCCGCCCTCATGGTGGCTCTGGCCGAAAGGTTTGGCGGGCCGCCGCCCCTCGCCCTCGAAAAAATTGGGTTGGGGGCCGGTCACCGCGATTTGCCCATCCCCAACATTCTGCGCCTGTGGTTGGGTACCGCCGTCGAAACACCGGAAAAAACATTAGAAAAAAAACAGGGACCCATGGTCACCCCCACCGATCGCCGGAGCCATAACCGAAACGATCGTGGTGCTGGAAACCCAGTTGGACGACATCAGTCCCCAAGCCTTGGGCTACCTCGGCGATCGCCTGTTGGCAAGCGGGGCCCTCGACTACAGTTTTCAACCGGTCTACATGAAAAAGGGGCGGCCGGGGCACCGGCTGGAAGTGCTGTGTCAGCCCGATCGCGTTGAGGTTTGTGCAGGACTGTTGTTCGCCGAAACCCCGACCCTGGGCCTGCGCTGGCGTTGCCAAGAACGATGGGTTCTGCCCCGCACCGTCGTTGGCCATGGCACCCCTTGGGGCCCCGTCCGCTTCAAAACCGTCCTCCAACCCGATCGCACCGTTACCCATCGCCCGGAATACGAAGATGTGGCGGCGATCGCCCGTCAACAGCAACGGCCCTGGCACCAAAATTCACCTGGAATTGGTGAGCCTGGGCCGCGCAGCACTTGGATCCTTAGGGCAAAGCCCGGGTCGCTTACTTCTTGGTCGTCGCTTCCGATTGGAACGAAGCTTCCAAAGATTCCAACTTGCCCGAACGCACCCGCATCAACAGGCGATCGAGTTGACCCGCCAACAGCGCATCCAACGAGTAGGGCCCCGCTCCCGTCACGGTGAACGTCAGAAAGATCGTCCCGTACAAACCCGACAACTCAATCACCGGAATCATCAAACCCGTCGTCAAGATGTGGTGATACACCGCCACCGCCATCGTGCTGAACAAACCGAAGGCCGCCAACCGCGTCCCCAAACCCACCGCCAGCAGGGGCGCCGCCACCAACTCCGTCAGCGCCGCCGCATACCCGAAAACCGTCGGGAACGGAAAACCCAAGGGCACAACATAGGCCTCGATGAAGGATGGCATGTCCTCCAGTTTGTCCAAACCGTTGTGAATCATGAAAATCCCGACGACCACCCGCAAGGCCGTCAACGCCACGGAAGCCCAGCGATCGCCCGTCCCCACCAACACCGGCCGTACCAGCCGCCGGTAATTTTCTGCCGCCTGCATAAAAGCCCCCAGATGTGTTGCGATTTTGAAATCAAGATTTACGATAAGCAAATCTTATTTATCAATCTTAACATCTGCAAAAGTGTCTGCTCAGGATGTGGGGTACAAAACGGCTCCTCCGTCGTGCCATCATGCGCCATCGATGGTTGGCATAGGTAGGACAAAGGGCAATTGCCCACTGCGCCGGGCCTTGGCTTTCGGTCTTGGCGCGGGTGGGTCGCCGGTCAACACAACCTTCTTTGGCAGTAGGAAAAGAAAAATGGATAAGCATTGGCAACGTTTTGGCTGGGGGTTGATTGCTTTTGGTTTGGCCGCTGCGATCGCACTGCTGGCACAGCCTCCTTTCGACCCGAATTTCTATCTGGCGGAAGCAACCCAAGTGCTGAGCCAGTCTGCGGGGACGGGCTCGACGGCAACGCTCCAGCGATTTTCGGCAAGGCTGATGGGGGATGCTGTGATCCCGGTGCCTGCCATGACCCCGGCTTCCGGTGCGGTCGGAGCGGTTTTGAACGGCAACCGCTTGGTCGTGCGAGGAGCGTTTCGCCGGTTGACGGCCCCCCTGCGGGACTACGCAACCGACCCCTTGAACCCACCGAACCCCAACATCACTTCGGCGATCCACATTCATCGGGGCAACCCCCAAGAAAACGGGCCTTTTCTGTATGCCCTCACGGTTCAGACGGCAACCGATGGCTTGGTGGGTACGTTTGGTGGAGAATACACCCTGAGCAGCGAACAAGTGCAACTGCTGAACAGCGGGAACCTGTATGTGGATGTGCATACCCGGGCCTTCCGGGGGGGCGAGCTGCGGGGGGTGCTGAAGGGATAGGTTCCCTGTGCTAAGCTCATCTACGGATTTTGCCGCACCCGCCATGGATTTTCAGACCGTCATGCTGCGATTGCAACAGTTTTGGGGTGATCGCGGCTGTTTGTTGGCCCAACCCTACGACACCGAGAAAGGGGCGGGCACCATGAGCCCCCACACTTTTTTGCGGGCGATCGGGCCGGAACCTTGGCGGGTAGCCTATGTGGAACCCTGTCGGCGGCCCACGGACGGCCGTTACGGGGACAACCCCAACCGCCTCCAGCATTACTATCAGTTTCAAGTGCTGCTCAAGCCATCCCCCGACGATATTTTGGAGCAGTACCTCGACAGTTTGAGGGCCATCGGTCTGGAGCCGGCCGATCGCGACATTCGGTTTGTGGAGGATGACTGGGAGTCGCCAACCCTGGGCGCCTGGGGCGTGGGTTGGGAGGTGTGGTTGGACGGCATGGAAGTTACCCAATTCACCTACTTTCAGCAGGCGGGGGGCCTCGACTGTCGGCCCGTATCGGTGGAAATCACCTACGGTTTAGAGCGCTTGGCCATGTATTTGCAGGGGGTCAATTCCATTTTTGACATTGTGTGGCAAGCCCAGCCCCATCCCATTTCTTACGGTCAGGTGCACCACCAAGGGGAAGTGGAGCACAGCTTTTACAACTTTGGGAAAAAGGTCAGAATACCGATCGCCTGTTTCACTTGTTCAACGAATACGAAGCAGAAGCCAAACACCAAATTGAAGCGGAATTGGTGTTGCCGGCTTTCGATTGGGTTTTGAAATGCTCCCATACCTTCAATTTGTTGGATGCCCGAGGGGCGATCGCCGTCACGGAGCGGGTGCGCTACATCGGCCGCATTCGCAATCTGGCCCGCCAAACCGCCAAACTCTACCTCCAGCAACGGGAAGCCATGGGTTTTCCCCTCTTAAACCTTCCTGCGACGGTTCCCGCTTAAGTTTGGGGGGCGATCGTCCGACAGCCCCCGGGGAGGGTGCGACGGGTTTCGGGGCCGCCCCAGGCACACAGGTACTGCCGCTGCTCGGGAGAAATGCCCTTGGCTCCGGTCAAATCGATGCCCTCCACCACCGCGCCGGTGTGGGCCCCGGTCTGAAAATTGGCGGCGATCGTGCGGCTGCGGGGGGTGGCCCCCTGGGCATCTGCGCCCACAAAAAACCGTACCCCTGTCAAATCTGCCCCCCGCAGGTTGGCTTTTGCAAAGGGCCCCCGTGAAGTCCGCTTCCGCCAAGTTGCACCCCTCCAGGTTGACCCGCGCCAAATTGGCCCCCGCAAACATCACCCGCCGCAGGTCGGTTTGGCTGAGGTTTTGGCCCGCCAGCATCGACCCCAGGTTGATCACCCGCACCCCCTTCGCCAAGTCCACCACATAGCCCCCCGCCCCGTCCAAAATGGGCCGCCCCAACATGCCATCCCGCCGCAACGGCGTCAGCAAGTTCGCACTCGATAAAAACCGAATCACCTTGGCTTTGCCGCCCGCATCGACGCTCGCCAACAAAGCCGCCGTCCGCGCCTCGGCGATCGCCCGTTCGAGGGGCCAATCCTCCATCTGCCCCTCATCGTCCAAAACCAGTTCCGAAATTCCCTGAAAATAGGTGTCAATGGTCTGCTGTTGGGTGATGACGTTTTGCTGGGTGGTGAGTTTTTCGGTGATTTCGTTTTGGCGACCGGCCACCCAAACCGCCAAAATCGCGATCACCACCTGTCCCGCCGCGCCGATCGCCCCCGGCACCCCTTTTTCCCAATCCAGCTTGCCCATCCATTCCCAAAATTTGTTGTCAACCTTGGTGTAATTGCCAATCAAAAACAGGGTGATGAAGCTCAGAATGGCGGCAAAGGTGACGTCCCAGTGGGTGCCCAAGGGGGATTTGCGAAAGGTGGTGTACAGAAAGGGCAACAGGATGGGGAGGGTGAACACGGATAACACCAAGGTGCCTGCCAACAGCCAGTCGGGGCGCTGCAGCTCAAATCCGGCAAACACGATGCCAACGCCGCCGGTGGCCAGCAGCAATCCCAACAGCTTGATCCGTGTGGCCATGGCTCCCCCCCAAAACTAGGCGCATTTTAGCCCAAAGCCCCGAGCCCATTTCTTGACCTGCCGAGCTCCAAGCTCAAACCTCCAAGTAAATTTCTCGATTCGCCGAGCGCCAAACTCAAACCTCCAAGTAAATTTCTCGACCCGCCGAGCGCCAACTACGAACCTCAACGTAACATTACTTCGTGACTCG
>JAAUUG010000081.1 GCA_012031195.1 Oscillatoriales cyanobacterium SM2_1_8 | reverse complement strand
CCCCTGCAAGCGTCTTTTTGCCACCACTGCCGCTCATAGCGCCCAGATTATAGACATCAAAAGCGCGATAGGGTTTGGACTCACTGTGCAACTTGCGCTGAAGCTCAATCATCCGCTTGCGCGAGGTATGGATGGCAAACCGCCCCAGATCGCACATCAACCACCTGCGCCCCAACCGCTCCGCAACCGCCCCGGTGGTGCCACTGCCACAAAAGAATCAGCCACCAGATCGCCTTCGTTGGAAGAGGCTTGAATGATGCGTTCTAAAAGTGCTTCAGGTTTTTGTGTTGCGTAGAAAGTGTCTTCGTGAGCTTGTGAATTAACCGGATTAATATCAGCCCATACTGACTGCAAAGCTACACCTTCTGACTCATCCAAATAGCGTTTATATTCAGGCATCCCAGTCTTTGTATAAATGAGCCTGCCTGAATCATGTAGCTCTTGCAACTTCTCTTTTGTCCAACGCCAAGTCCGAACGTGACCATTCCATTCGTAGGTTAAGTTTGGTCGATCAGAATTTTGATTTAGACAATTATCTTTCCGATAAAGACGACCATCAGGATCTTTAAATCGATATTTAGATTCTACATAATCATTATTCAGAGGCTCATACAGTTGATTCCAGGTTAAACGTTCAGTTTTAGAGAAGAACAAGATTGAATCATGAGTTGCAGGATAATATTTTCCATGAGAGCGAGAAGCTACACGTTGCCAAATTACCTCCCTTTGAGAATTTTGGGAACCAAAAATTTCATCAAGCAAAGCTCGCACAAAATGATTAACTCCTGGACCAACATGAACATAAATACTTCCTGTATTACTTAGCAACTCTCTCATTAAGATGAGCCGTTCATACATCATGTGAAGATAAGAATCTGATCCCTTGCCCCAAATATCTCGATAAGCAACCATTTCTAAGGTTGATTGCTCTTTACCTAAAGCTTCTTTCTCATCCCCAATCTGAACCTGCATCGAAAAATCCGCGCCCACATCAAACGGTGGGTCAATATAAATCAGATCCACCTTGCCCTTAAACTCCTGCAACAGCGAAGCCATCACCAGCTTGTTGTCGCCCCAAATCAACCGATTTCTAAAGTCATCCTGACGCTTGTTTTCCGCCTCAAATAGGGAAAGCTGTTGCTTTGCCTCCGCCTCCCGTCGCGGTTCATCAATGCTCTCAATCTTTTGCATCGGCATGGCACACCCCGCAATATCCACCTCGCGGCGCTGTCCATACTCATCATATTTGCCCTCCCACACCAGTTCCGTGCGGAGTTGCGAAAGGGGGTGGGGGTTGTGGGGGCCGTAGGTGGGTTGAGACATAATCAAGGAAAAAGGGCGTAGTTATGATTTTAATCGCTTTTCGGTGCGATCGGGTTACGAGAGTGAACCCTATCTATTTCGTCCAAGGAAGCCAGTCTTCATCTAAAGCTTGCTCTAGCGTAAAATCAGGCACTTGAGAAATCAGATGAGTAGGTAAGCTGATCGCCTTCAGCATATTTTTTCTCGCCTTTTGATAGGAAACTTCAAACGCTTCACCGATAAAAGACTTAAGACTAGGACTATCTTGGAGAATGAGGTCAATTTCTGCTCGAAAGTTATTTATTTCCAGAATCCATCCCCTAAAACAACTTTCCCGCTCAGATTCCCAATGCTTGAGCTTAAGCAAATGTTCGCACAGCCGCAGCAAATAGCTCAAAATTGCACGTTTATCACTCTTACCCAAACCTTCAATCTCCTCAATTAAATTGTCCAAATCAAGATCACCAAAATTCCGCGCCTTCAATTGCGTAACCGTATCCTTCAACCAAAGTTGATAATCTGTGTCATATAAGAATGCTTGTTTCAGTTTCACTTGAGATTCCATCACTCATGCCCTCCAAGGGTGATAGAATCCACAATATCAAGCAACGACTGTTGATCTCTTTGCATAAATAATCCTTCCTGATCCTAAAATTTCACGGCGGCGTAGCCAGTTATGACTATTTCGGACAGCATTTTTACTCACAAAATCTACTTTCCGAGCAAATAAAGCCTCCAACTCCTCTTTGATATCAATAAATTCAAAACCATAGCTTACCTGTGGCATATACGTATATAGGATATCAACATCGCTTGGGTCATTACCTCCAGTCCGAAAATCATCTCGCAAAATTGAACCAAAAACTGCTAACTCAGCAATCTGCCATTTTTGACAAAACTCCATCAGTTGCGACGGAGTGATACCTAAGCGATCGTAAATTTTTTGGACGGGTATTTCATGACTGGCTTGCTCGACCTCCTGCCGATTTCCATACTCATCATACTTCCCCTCCCACACCGGTTCCGTGTGTAGCGTCGAGAGCGGGGGGGGATTATAGGGGGCGCAGGTGGGCTGCTGGGTCATAAAAGGCACTGAGGAGCAAACACCTTTTCGTAATTATAGTCGCTGCCCCAGATGCGGATGCGCCTTCGGCGTAAAATTGGAAAACGTCCCGGTACCCATCCATGCGCCGCATCGCCCTTTTTACCGAAACCTATGTCCCAAAGGTGGACGGCATCGTCACCCGCCTGAAGCACACCGTGAGCCAGTTGGTGCGGCTGGGCGATCGCGTGTTGGTGTTTGCCCCCGATCGCGGCGTGACGGAATATGGGGGGGCGCCCATCTATGGGGTGTCGGGATTTCCGTTGCCCCTGTACCCCGAACTCACTTTGTCCTTGCCGCGGCCGGCGATCGGCGAGGCGTTGGCGGAATTTCGCCCGGACATCATCCATGTGGTAAACCCGGCGGTGTTGGGGCTGGCCGGCGTGTTCTACGCCAAAACCATGGGCATTCCGTTGCTGGCTTCTTACCACACCCATTTGCCCCAGTACCTGCAACATTACGGGCTGGGGTTTCTGGAAGGGGCGATGTGGGAATTGATCAAGCAGGTGCACAACCAAGCCCATCTCAACCTGTGCACCTCGACCGCCATGGTGTCCCAATTGCAGGAGCGGGGGGTAGAGCGCCTCGACCTTTGGCAAAAAGGGGTGGATACGGACTTGTTTCATCCACAGCGGGCCACCTCCGAAATGCGCGATCGCCTGACCCAGGGGCATCCCACCGCCAAACTGTTGTTGTATGTGGGGCGACTTTCCGCAGAAAAAGAAATTCAACACATTGCGCCGGTATTGCAGGCGGTGCCGGGCACGCGGTTGGCTTTGGTGGGGGATGGCCCCTTTCGGGGGGAACTGGAAAAGATGTTTGAGGGGATGCCGGTGCATTTTGCCGGGTATTTGGAGGGGGAACACCTGGCGGCAGCTTTTGCGGTGGGGGATGCGTTTGTATTTCCCTCGCGCACCGAAACCCTGGGGCTGGTGTTGTTGGAGGCGATGGCGGCGGGGTGTCCGGTGGTGGCGGCCCGGGCCGGCGGCATCCCCGACATTGTGACCGACGGAATCAACGGCTACCTGTTCGATCCCGATGCCCCCCACGCTTTGACCGAGGCCGTCGCCCGGTTGTTGGCCGAAGACACCACCGCTTTGCGGCAGGCCGCCCGGGAAGAAGCCAGCCGTTGGAGTTGGGAGGCGGCCACCCGGCAATTGCAGGGATTTTACGATCGCCTCAGGGCCAAAACCTTGGTGGGGACGCGGTGAAGTTTGTGGTTTCTGTTCCCCAAACTTCCTTGCCGCTTGGCGACAGACAGACTGCCCCGGTGTGGGGGTATGGCGAAACCGTGCGGGGGCAACTCGATCCCTGGGCGATCGGCGAGGCTTTGGCCCCAGGTTGGCGGTTTGGATGGGCAGGCCGCGATGGCATCGTGCGGCTGGCGTTGGGGGCCGTCTTGACCGTGACGGCGGCGGGGCCCGATCGCTTTGCAACGGTGGGAGCCTTTGCCGAAAAAGTGTGGCAACAGACCGCCGGTTGGTCGCCGCCGTTGTTTGGGGGCTTTGCCTTTGCGCCCGAGAGTACCGATCCTTTCCCGGCGGCCGTGTGGTTTGTGCCCCGGTGGTTGGTGCAGGGGCAGGGGGAAGCCTGGGCGATCGCCGCCTATGGCACCCACGAGCCCACCGTCCGGGAGGATTTGCAGCGCCTCAAACAGGCTTTATCAAGTCGTGGGGAGCCATCTTCCCCCAATCGGTTGCATTGGGCGGAAACCGACGATCGCCCTTGGGAAAGGGCCGTGGCTTCGGCGTTGCAGGAAATTGGTCAGGGGAAACTGCAAAAAATCGTGTTGGCGCGGGCCTTGGACGTGGTGGCGGAGCGGGCGATCGACATTGGCCAGGTCTGGGGGCGATTGGGCGCCCGTTACCCCCAGTGCACCCGGTTTGCCGTGCGGTTGGGGGGCGAGACCACTTTTATGGGGGCTTCGCCCGAACGGCTTTTGGCCCTGCACCCGGCGGAGATGGGATGGGAATGGCACAGCGATGCGGTGGCGGGTTCCCGGCCCCGGGGGCAAACCCCCGCCGAAGATCGGGAATGGGGCGATCGCCTCTTGCACAGTGTCAAAGATCGATGGGAGCACGATTTGGTGGTGCAGTCGATTGTGGGTCGTTTGGGGGTGCCGGTGTCCGACGCTCCCACCCCCCAACTGCTCAAACTCCACAACGTCCAGCATTTGTACACACCGATTCGGGCGATCGCCCCCAAGCTATCGCCGGGGGAAACCCTGCAACTTTTGGCCCAACTGCATCCCACGGCGGCGGTGGGGGGAGAACCCCGTGACCTGGCCCTGCAGCGGTTGCGGCAATGGGAAGGGATCGATCGCGGTTGGTACGGCGGCCCCTTGGGGTGGTTGCAGGCCAACGGCGAGGGTTGTTTTGTGGTGGGCATTCGTTCCGGGTATGTGCAGGGAAAACAGGCCCGATTGTTTGCGGGGGCGGGCATTGTGGCGGGTTCCGAAGCCCCCACCGAGCGGGCCGAAACCGCCGTCAAATTTGCGCCTTTGTTGGAGGCGATCGAAGGGCGATAGGATGGGAACCGATTCTTAAGAGATAGGCCCTATGGTTGCCCTGCCCGAATTTTGCGAAGGCATTTTGCACTTTGACGAAACCTACACCGAGCGCTTTCCCGAGGTCGCCCCTTGGTTGCAGTCCCCGGTTTTGAGCGAAGGGCAGACCCGCTTGAGCGATCTCACCGAACCGGCCGCGGTTTTCCAAACCCTGCTTTATGCCGATGCCCTGCGGTACCTGACGTTGCAAATCACCGCCAGCAAAGCCTCGGGCCACCCCGGTGGTTTTGCCAGCCAGGCCGAAGCCTACGCGGCTTTGGTGTTGTTGGGGCACAAAAACATCCTGACGGAAGTGGGTCACCACGCCCCCGGTTTCTACAGCGCCATGTTTTTGGATCGTTCCCTCGAAGCCATGGACATCTTCACGGTGCAACAACTGGGCGATCGCTTCCGGGAATTGCACGGATTATTGGGGCACCTGTCGGGCTACATCCCCGGCATTTTGGCGCCGGCGGGGCCCCTGGGCCAAGGGCAGCATTTTGCCATGGCGGCGGCCCTGCGGCACCCCGAAACCCTCTTTCCGTTCACCTTGGGGGATGGCGGCATGGGCGAGCCTACCCCATGAGCAGCATGATTCACTTCCACGAAGCCTATCCCGGCACCACCAACTTTTTGCCGGTGTTGGTGTGGAACGGTTTTAGTCAGGAACACCACAGCATGGTGGCCACCAAAACCAACGAACAGATGATGGCCTACTGGCACGGCAACGGTTTTGAGGAAGTGGTGTTGGTGGATGCCAAAGATTTCGACGATACCGGCAGTGCCGCTCCCTATGCCGACAGCACCCAATTTTCCCTCACCAAACGGTTGGCCTTCACGCAATCGGTGTTGCAAGGGGTCGAGGAAGCCGCTCGGTCGCCCTATCGGGCAAATTGACCGTGTTCATCCTCAAACAACTGAAGGGGGCCGGCGCCCATGCCCTGGGGGCCAAATCCCACAACCTTTACGCCAAAGACACCTTGGCGGCTCCCCACATGGTTGCTGCCATGCAACGACGGGCCCTGCCGGTGGCCGCTTGGGCCCTGGTGCGCACCAACGCCGAACGGGCTGGCGGCGGCCCTGCCCACCAAGTAGCCGTCACCGAAACCGTCCAACCCTTGCCCGACTTTGGGGAGTTGCCCCTCACCGAATTTTTGTTGGGGGATAAGCAGGTGGCCACCACCGCCATGGGGGCCCTGGTGGCGGCGGTCGGGGAACACGATCGCACGTTTGTGGTTACCAACGCCGACGGCAACGAAGCATCGGGCATCGGCAACATCAACCAAGCCCTGAAAATTCGCCACCCGATCGCCGACGATCTCTACAACCAAATGCCCACCGGCCAGGTGTACGAACCCCTCAGCGAAGACGCTTGCGCGGGGTTGGCGGTTGGTTTGGCCTTGATGGGGGGGCGATCGCTCTGGTGTTCCTACGAATCTTTTGCCATCAACGGCTTGCCCATTTGGCAGACCGTCACCCAAGCCATGGCGGAATTGCGGCGGCCAACCCCCTCCACCATCTGTTTGTTTACGGCGGGGGCCCTGGAACAGGGACGCAACGGCTGGACCCACCAACGCCCGGAAATCGAAGCCTACTTGGCCGCCATGCAACGGAACGGAAACGTTTATTTATTGTTTCCCCCGGATGCCAACACCGTGCAGGTGTGCTACGAATGGGCCCTCACCACCCACAACAAAGGCATTGCGATCGTCGCCAGCAAGTCGCTGTTGCCGGTGCGGCTGACCTTTGAGCAGGGACGGCAAGCCCTCCAACAGGGGGCGATCGTGCTGCAAGAGCTGCCCGGCGAAAAACTGTGGTGTTGGCGGTGGCCGGCGACATGGTGCTGTTGCCGGTGCTGGGGGCGGCCGAACGGTTGCAGCAGAAGGGCATTGGCACGCGGGTGGTGGCGGTGGTCAACCCCCGACGGTTGTACCGACCGGCCAGCGTCGCCTGGGAAACCTGTGCCGAGCCGGACGGGGAGTTTTTGGGGAACCGCGAATTTGATGAATTGTTCGCCGGCGATGCCCTGTTGGGAGTGTCGGGGGGGCCGGCGGCGGTGTTGGAACCGGTCTTGTTGCGGAGTCGGTTGCCTCGGGATGTGGTGGCGTGGCGCCGGGGGGAAACCACTGCCTCGCCGGATTTGTTGTTCCAGTACAACAACCTCAGCCCCGATCAGTTAGCCGATCGCGCGGCGGCTTTGCTGTTCTGAAGGTAGGGGGCGAGCTGGCCCCCTCTCCCCGGTGCCTGAGCCTGCTCAAGGAGGGAGGGGGCTAGGGGTTGGGGGCGATCGCCGTGATGCCCGACCATTGCAGGCCCCGCGGCTCCGGTCGGGCCACGTTCAAGCAGCGCCGCCGGTAGGAAAAGAAGCGATCGGGTTCCGACAGGGTGCAATGGGGGGCGATCGCCACTTGCGCCGCCGAAAGACCCCACTCCAACAAACGTTGCCGCAGCACCGCCCGCAAATCCAACCGGCATTTATCCGGAGCCGGATCGGCCGCAATGCCCACGGGTTGTTGCAAGACCGCTGTCACCTCGGCGGCGACGGTTTGGGGTACCTGATACACGGCACCGGAAATGGCGGGCCCCAAAGCTACCCGCCAATCGCTGGGACAACTGCCTTGGGCTTGCCACCGTTGCAACAGCTTGCCCAACACATCGGCCGCGGTGCCCCGCCACCCCGAATGAACGGCAGCCACCCATCCCAAACGGCGATCGCCCACCAACACCGGCACGCAATCCGCCGTACACACCCAAGCCGAGACCCCCTGCGTTTGCACGGCAACCCCATCGGCTTCGGGACGAGGAACGGTGGCGGGCCAGGGGCCGTCCACAGTGCGATCGCCATGCACCTGTTTGGCGTAACAAGAGCGATCGCTCTGCAGCCAGAGTTGGAGGGTTTGCGGTTCCCCGTGGTGCCGTGTAAAAAATCCATGGGGCCAAGCCGCCAACAGTTCACACCGCAAAACCCCATTCTGCCAATGCCAAACCATGGTTGCCTTAAGGAGTCGCTGTATTTGCGGCCGTGAATTCCCGCTCGACAACCTCCCCCAACGCGCCCAGGGGCGGACTGGCCTGGCCGTTGACCTTGACCGTTACGGCCCCCGCATTGCCGGCTACCAAGACCACGCGGTTTTTGGCCTGCCAGGTGCGGGATTCGCCTGCCGCCAACATGCCCTCAAAGGCAATGGCTTCGTCCACCGTTACCTGCAACCAAGCTACGTCTGTGGCGGCCAGTTCGAGGGTGACCCCCTCCACAATCGGCGCCGGGGGCACCACGGGGGGCAGCGGGCTGGTTGGCTCCAGGGGCAACTCCGCCGCCGGTGCCAAGTTTGGTTTTGGCGACTCCGAACGACGGCTGGGGTCAAACACCACCGCCAGCAAGCTGATGGCCCCCACCACCACCAACACATACACCGCATACAGGTGCAGAGGACGCAACTCGGGCGATCGCAGGGGTGGATGGATCGGCTCGGCCGCATCCGGCACCAACGGGAACTGCTCCGCCAATTCCTCAAGACCCACGGCGTTGCCGTACTTGCGAATAAAACCCTGAATGTAAATGGGTTCTGGCAACAGGGACATGTCCCCCTCTTCGATCGCCCGCAGGTGCCGCTCCGGGATCAGGGTCGCCGAAGTAATCTGATCCAAAGAAAGCGCCTTGGTTTGCCGTCCCTCCCGCAGTTTGGCACCGATTTCCGCCAGCTTGTGTGCTTGTTCCCCCTTCGCCATCACCACAGCCTGTCCCCTATCTCTTCCTGTGTGCCAACTTTCCCTCTGCCGATCGCCCCAAATCTTCCTTGGACGCTCACCCTGGACGGTTACGATTTGGAAATGGCAGGCTTTGTGGAGCCTTCCCCGTTATTTTTACGCATTTTGTGTGGACTAGGGTATTGTAGCGCCGGTTTTTCCCCGCTTTGTTAAAGGTTGCTAACTTCCGCCGCTGTGAGCACCCGGTAGCATCGGGGGGGCAAATCCCCCAACCCCAGCGACCCGATGGCTTCCCGGTGCAATGCCCGTACCGGATGCCCCAAACACTCTCCCGTCCGCCGAATTTGACGGTTGCGCCCTTCGCCCAAGCCAATTTGCAACGTGGTTTCGGTTGCGGTTTGCTGCAAAACGGTGACGGTCGCCGGTTGACAGGGGCGGCCGTCCAAGACCACACCCGATCGCCACTGGGCCAGGGTTTGGGGCGTGGGCCGTCCGGCTACCACCACCCGGTACTGCTTCCGCAAACCATGGCGCGGATGGGTCAAGCGCTGGGCCCATTCCCCGTCGTTGGTCAACAACAACGCCCCGCTGCTGCCAAAATCCAAACGCCCCACGTACCGCAAAGCTTGCCCCGCCGGCGGCAACAAATCGTAAACGGTCGGTCGCCCTTCGGGATCGCTGCGGGTGCACAAATACCCCACCGGTTTGTGCAACAACCAATACACCAAAGGCGGCTTCTGCCCCAGCCACACCCCATCCAAGCAGAGGCGATCGCGATCGGGATCGGCTTTGGTGCCCAGCTCCCGCACCACTTGCCCATTGAGGGTCACCCGTCCGGCCAAAATCACCCGCTCGGCTTCCCGCCGGGAAACCAATCCGTACCGCGACAGAATTTTTTGCAACCGTTCCGCCACCCGCGTCCCCCCTCAGGCAGCCGTTGCCCCCGTCAGCAGCCGATCCACCGCACAGTGTTGCAGCGAAGGCATCTGGCGACGCACCTGCTCCAAGCGGGCCGGATCGATCTCGGCGATCGCCACCCCCACCCCTTCCCCAGCATCCGCCAAAACCACCCCCCACGGATCGACCACCACCGCATGGCCGTGGGACTGCCGCATCGGGTTGTGCTTCCCGGTCTGGGCCGGCGCAATCACATAACAGGTGTTTTCGATCGCCCGCGCCTGCAACAACACTTGCCAATGATCTTTGCCGGTGTAGGCCGTAAAAGCCGCCGGTACCAAGAAAATTTGCGCCCCTTGCCGTGCCAAATAGCGATACAACTCCGGAAACCGCACATCGTAGCAAATCGAAAGCCCCAAACACCCCAGCCGCTCCGAACAACAAACCGGTGGCAACACCTGCCCCGGGGCGATCGTTGCCGATTCACAGTAGGTGTTCCCATCCGGCAAATTCACATCAAACAAGTGAATTTTTTGATACCTGGCCACTTCCTCGCCTTCGGGGTTCACCAACAACGCCGTATTCCAAAATTTGCGGCCATCTTCCGCCACCGGCACCGGATATCCCCCGCCCAACAGCGTCACTTGGTAACGTTGAGCGGCCATTTTCAAAAACTGCTCGCTTTCTTGGGCAATCTCGGCCGCGAGCTGAGCCTTGGCGGCTTCGTCTCCCAAAAACGAGAAATTCTCTGGCAAACACACCAAATCGGCCCCACGATTCACAGCCAACTGAATGGCTTCTTCCGCTTGCGCCAAATTCTTGCCCAAGTCAGGCTGGCTATTCATCTGGACAGCGGCCGCAAGATAAGATTTCATGTCTTTGAGGGGGGGGTATCTTCCACAACGTTCACAAAGGGAGGCGTCCGCAACGGCTCGATCGCCACCAGACCCTCTCCTACAGGAAGGTCTGCCAAAGGTACCACGGTGCTGGGTTTGTCCCAAGAGGTTTCTGTTTTTCCTCGACTTTCTCCTCGACTCTCGTCAAGTCGAGGGCGGCCGCGGTTTCCCCGGAGGTGTCTTGCGGCTCGATGTCCGAAATCGCCGAGACCGGCTCCGATTCCACGGGCTGACCTTCCCCGACCGAGGCTTCGGTTTCCCCGCGACGTCTGCCGTTGCGATCCAACCGACCTAGA
>JAAUUG010000080.1 GCA_012031195.1 Oscillatoriales cyanobacterium SM2_1_8 | reverse complement strand
TCGCCGGCCGATTGTCCTCCGCTCCCGCCGCTCCCGCCTTCATTCGTCCCTGCAGAGCCTAAGAAGGATGACGCCCCATTCCTGCCATCTACTCCTGCATTTCCAACACCACTCGTTCCTCCACCACCCGAATTCCCAAAACCTCCATCTCCACCTTGTACTAAGCTGTTCGTGATAGAAACTCGATCCAGAATCAGGGTATTAAAATCAGACGATGGATGATGTACAAAAATAGCACCGCCTACTCCTGCAGCGCCACCTGAGTTGCCGCCGGCAGTTATCCCACGGAAGCTTCCTTGATCGAGCGTCAAGTTTCGTATAGTGACAGTCAAGTTCTTGCTGCCAAGATATTCACCAATTACAAAAATGCGTTCTCGCCTTAGAGTAGATATCGAATCGTCACCATCGTCTGGATTACCCTGAATGACGAGATTTGACTTGATGTTTGGCAATTCTGGCGTCGTGACACTGGTCGGACGCTCAATATCTCCCTGAATAATTATGGTGTCTCGTCGTTCAGGATTTTCGTTGGAGGCTTTGATCTTATCTACTAATTCAAACCAAGTAGTCACTGTGGATGTGAGCCCCTGAACAAGACTAGAACCGCCAAAATTGATCCCGCCGTTGAATGTTGTCATGACTGCAATCTCCTGTGTAGCGATCTGGTGGTGTCTGCCAAAGCCCCACCACTTTTGCAGGGGATTTACGGAATGTCAAGCAAAAAAATCAAAAAATGTCGGAATCGACGTTTTGAGGATGGTTGTGGCGAATGCCGTAGGGGAATCGCAACACAAGTTGCTTTTTGTTTATGTGAATTTTGCCCCTGTCTTGTTGACGCCAATACCCAGAAGTTTCTTCCATAGTCATTTCAAATGTGTTTGCGACAATCTTGCCCTCACCCCAGCCCCTTCTCCTCCTTCGGCAGGCTCAGGAAGCGGGGGGAGGGAGCCCCGAGAGTTGGGCGAACACCCCATCGGCCACCATTTCGTCACGGGAATAGGACAACCGAAACTCCAACAGGGGGGACGACAATTCGATGGCGGTCAAATCGGGAAAAACCGGAGGGCACTGCGGGCCACTTTCCACGGCTCATCCGCCAGCTTGCCAAAGGTGTGTCGAGAGTGGGTCTGAATCACCAACACTTCCCCGCGTTCCACCGGGTACAACGAAAGTTCGGCATCGCCCGGCTCTAGGGTCAATTCTTTGTAAATGCGTCCCAACATCTGCCACCGTTGCCGCCAGTCGCTGCCCTCCAATTTGGCCGCTTCGATCGCCTCTTGCACCCGCATGACCGCGTTGCGCCAGTCGATGTCGTCCCGCTGCAACACCAACCGCAAATCGGCGATCGCCAGTTCCCGCTCGGCATCGAATTGGGCCAAGGGGAGGGGGCGCACCAGCCGCCGGGGCACTTTGTGCATTTTCAGGATGGCTTCGGTGACCGTCAACAGAATGTCGGTGCTCATTTGCTGCGTAATCTGCTGCCGGGCTTGTTGGAGTTCGGCGGCACTGGCTACGTATTTGGGGGGCAATCGGTTCAAGGTGTAGGCCACCATGTCTTCGAGCCGGACATTTTTCACCAGATCCGGGGCCAATCGTTGCAGTTGTTTCTGAATCACGGTCGCTACGGGCCGCTCCAGCGCATTGGTGAAAAACACGCCGCCGGCAACATGTACGAGGCAAAAGCTTCGGCGCTGGCTTCCGCATTGGGGTTTTCGGCGAGGGCATCATCGGGGCGCTCCCATCGCCATTTTTGCTCTTTCCAGGGGGTGGGCGGCAAGAAGCGCACCGGCGAAGAGGACGATGGGCCGATCTCGCCGTGGCCGCCGTAGCGAATGTTGTCCAAATGCCGCTCCACGGCGCTGGCAATGTCCCGCCATTGCAGGGCGTAATCCCCCAACAATTCCTGCAACTGGGCCAGCGCCCGGGCCGGGCTGTCAAATTCTTCGTGCAGGGGCGAACTGGGTTTTCCCTCGCGATGGGGGCCCTGATTTTCCCATTCGGCTTGCAGGGACTGACGCACCGCCTCGGCAATTTCGCGGGCCATTTCGTGGCTGGCTTTGCGCCGCAACAACGACCATCCCCGATCGCTGGTGGCGTACTGCGGCGGCAGTTGGTTGAGGGCCCGGACAGCGACCTGACTCAAGAGATTGCCCCGGTCGCCCGTGGTTTCGGTGTGGGCGATCGCCACCAGTTCCGGCCAGGCGGCCAACTGCCGGATTGCTTCTTCGACCACGATGTCTTCGATCGCATTTTTGAGGCTGTACATGCCGCCCCGGGTTTGGGTTTTTATCTACCTTATCATTGGGGGGCGGCTTCTATTGGCAGACCCCCCCGGACAGGAAGGCCACGGGCGGCCAAATGTTCCTTGATCTGACCGACGGTAACTTGACCAAAGTGCAGCAACGAGGCCAACAGGGCGGCGGAAGCTTGGCCGACGGTGAACGCTTCGGCAATGTGATCGAGGGTACCGGCCCCCCCCGAAGCAATGACCGGCACTTCCACCGCCCCGCTAACCTGCTGGGTGAGGGCCAAATCGTAGCCGGTTTGGGTGCCGTCGGCATCCATGCTGGTGAGCAAAATTTCCCCGGCCCCCCTGGCCACGGCAGTTTGGGCCCAGGCGATCGCATCGAGGCCCGTCCGGTGTCGCCCCCCCGGGTGCACACTTCCCAACCGGTGCCGTCCTGCCGTCGTCGGGCATCGATCGCCACCACAATGCACTGGTTGCCAAAGCGATCGCTGCTGCGGGCAATCAAATCGGGATCGGCCACGGCGGCGGAATTTAAGCTCACCTTGTCGGCACCGGCGTTGAGCAGTTGGCGAATGTCTTCCAGGGAACGGATGCCCCCCCCCACCGTCAAGGGAATGAAAACCTGCTCGGCGGTGGCCCGCACCACCTCCAACAAAATGCCCCGGTCTTCGTGGGTGGCGGTGATGTCCAAAAACACCAGTTCATCGGCCCCCGCTTGGTTGTACACTGCCGCCAAAGCCACCGGGTCGCCGGCATCCCGTAAATCTACAAAATTTACGCCCTTGACCACCCGCCCCGCCGTTACGTCCAAACAAGGAATGATGCGTTTCGCCAACATCGGCCCTGCCCTTTCCTACACCATCGCTATGGTAGTCGCTGCCCCGGCGATCGCCCAAACGGTCTGGCAACCGGTGGGCCGCAGCAGCCTGTCCCTGCCGGAAACGTTGCCGCCCGAGCGCCTCCAACTCTGGAACCAACGGTTTCGGGAGATTGCCGGCCGCCTCGCGCCCACGGAACCCTGGCCGGTGGACGTGGTGTTTCCGCCGGCCCCCAAACCGGCCAACCCCAAAACGCCGCCCCCCCCGCCCCAACGGGCCACCCTCCGGTTGGCGGGCCGTCCCCTCTGGGAGCTGGAAGCCGGTGGTGCCCCCGTTAACGACCTCGCGGAAACCTGGCGGCGATCGCTGGCCAACTTTTTGGCCAACCCTGCCACCCGCCAAGAAATTGCCCTGGGGTTGCAGTATCCCCCCACCCTCACTTTTCGGGGTCAAATCTACCGCCTCGTGCCGGAAGCGATCGGCGATACGGGCCTGTTTCGCACCAACGGCGAACGGGCGGCGATCGCATTGTGTACTTCACGGTGCCGGCCGACAAACGGGCCTACCAAATTTTGCCAGGGGAAGCTCCCACCCCCAACCTCGATCGCCTGTACCTGCTGACCCCCCAACGGCAGTTTGTGCCCTATCAGCGCTAAACCCTACACCCGCCACCAAGCGGTCATTCCCCCGGCCTTGTCCGCCAGTTCCACCCCTTTTTCCCGCAGGTACCCCCGAATTTCGTCGGCACGACCGTAATTCTTGTCTTTTTTCGCTTGCTGCCGCTCCGCCACCAAATTTTGAATCTCCTCGTCGCCAATCCCTGGCTTCATGGTTTGTAGGTCGGCGGTTGCTGAGAAGTAAAGACGGACGTTCCCAGCCAGAGCTCCTGCTGGAGCTTCCGCCGTGAACCCCAATACACCACACAGTTTGTGCAAAGCCGCCGAGGTGGCGGCCAAGTCTTGGTCAGGGGCGATCGTCTCTCCCCGCCGCAAAAGGTTGGCCGCAGCCCGCAGGGTTTTGGCCAAGTCGAACACGATCGCCAGGGCCACGGCCGTGTTGAAGTCATCGTCCATAGCTTCCGTAAACCGGGCGATCGCCTCTTTTCCCCTTCTTTGGAGGGGCTAGGGGTAGTCAAAAATGTAGCGGCAAATTGCAAGCCTTCGTTCACGGTTTGCCAAGCCTTGGTGGCGGCCTCTATCCCTGCTTCGGTGAAGTCGATGGGTTGGCGGTAGTGGGCCTGCAACACAAACCAGCGCACCGCCATGGGCGAAAACCGTTTCAACAAGTCTCGAATGGTGAAAAAGTTGCCCAGGGATTTCGACATTTTTTCGCCGTCGATGTTCACAAACCCGTTGTGCATCCAGCAATTGGCCAAGGGTTGACCGGCGACCGCCTCCGATTGGGCGATCTCATTTTCGTGGTGGGGAAACTTGAGGTCGGCTCCGCCCGCGTGGATGTCCAGGCGATCGCCCAGCAGGGCCCGAGCCATCGCCGAGCATTCAATGTGCCACCCCGGCCGCCCCGGCCCCCAAGGCGAGTCCCAAGAAGGTTCCCCCGGTTTGACCCCTTTCCACAGGGCGAAATCCAATGGGTACCGCTTGTGGGGTTCATCGTCCACCCGGCCGCTGGCTCCTGCCTGCATGTCCTGCAATTGCCGCCCCGATAGCCGTCCGTAGTCCGGGAACCGCTGCACCGCATAATAAACGTCCCCCCCAGAGGCATAGGCATACCCACGGGCGATCAGGTCTTCGATCAAAGCCACCATGCCCTCCACATACTCCGTGGCCTTGGGGGACTCATCCGCCGGTTGAATGTTTAGGCGCTGGGTATCCTCGTTGTAGGCCGCCGTAAATTCTTGGGCGATCGCCTCCCAGGTCGTTCCCCGTTCCTGGGCCCTTTTGATGATTTTGTCATCAATGTCGGTAATGTTTTGGACGTAGCGCACCCGGTACCGGGTCTGCAAATAGCGCCGCACCGTATCCCACACAATGTAGGCCCGGGCATGGCCCAAATGGCAATGGTCGTAGACCGTGACCCCGCACACATACATGCGCACTTCCCCCGGCACCAAGGGGGCAAACTCTTCTTTGCGACGGGTGAGGGAATTGTAAATACGCAAGGGCACAGCATCGCTCCAATCAAAACACCGATCATTTTAACTAGCCTATGGCTACCGATCTCTGAGGTTAACTGGGGGCACAGGGAAGTTTAAGTTGGACTCGTTCAGCGATTTTTTCGGCAAGCGCCTTGAAATGTGTGTAAACATCGCGCACCGCATACAGATGGGAACCGATTGCTCCATCTGCGGGCTTAAGATGAAAAATCGGTTTGCGCGACTCTTGCGCCATGGGCATTAAACTCTGATAGTGCTTTAGCAGCGCCAAACGATTTGGATCGCTAGATGGATGGGCTACAATCGCGTCTTGCTTTTGGATAACTTTGTCGTTGTAGGTAGTGGGAATCCGGTCGATCCACCGCTGAAAGGCTTTTACAGGACGATCAAACCGGATACCGTGCTGAAGGACAACATAACCAATGGGTTGCATTTCACCCCTTGGCAGTTCAAGATTGACCGCAGGGTTTCTGAGAAGTCGTTCCCGCCATTCTTCCCGCCAACGCACGAGCGTTGGCCCCAGATTTTTGAGCCCTTGCAGCGAGAAAAGGTCTGGGGAAAGCGGAACCACCACATAATCTGCCGCAATGAGGGCGGCGCGATTGATCGCCCCAAGGTTGGGGCCGAGATCTACCAACACAACATCGGCTTCATTTATAGAAGCGGCTTTCCTGAGGATTCGCCAAAAAGCGGAAATAACCCTGAATGCCCTCTCTTTGCGATCCAGGCAGTCAGACCATTGAGAAGACAATTCGTCTTCAAATCCAGAAAGCTGTAAATCTCCAATTAGAAGATTGAGACCTTCCTCGATCGCTTCTGGATGTGGGTCGGCAATATCGCCAATACCGCTCAACAAAGGTTTAAGGCATTGAAAGATCGTATTGCCAATCTCGCCTTCCCAGATTTCCTCCAATCTATCTTCATCCAAAAAAGCGGCCGATAGATTTGCTTGGGGATCTAAATCAGCTACCGTCACTTTTAATCCCAGATCAAAATACATCCAAGCCAAATGATAAACCAGAGAGGTCTTCCCAATCCCGCCTTTGTTGTTGAAGAAAGCAATAATGGGTGAGGTCATGCTCTCCTCCGAACAACTGCCCATGTGTATGTATTCTCAAGCAGAAATTCTGCGGGCGGATTTCCATTCTTCTCTAGCTCTTGTTGAGCGATGGGAATGCCGATGCCAAATCTCTGGACATAACCCAAGTTTTTCATGGCTTCTGCTAGATGAGGATTTCGATAGTCGATCACTGCGCCGCGACCAAAGTTTTCACGATTTACTTGACCAAATAAGCCACCCGGGCTCTGGATTTCAATCCGATCTTCAAACCAGTAGATGCGTACTGGGGCATAGGTGCCTTCGTAGGAGCGATGCATAACCGCATTGCGTACAAGCTGCCGTAACGCCACAATTGGGTAATCTGGATGCTTGATCTCAACAGAACCGGTTTCAATGTTTGTGGCAGTGGCAATGTTTGCTTGCAGAACCTCATCGGTATAGCGTAGCAAGTTCGCAAGAGAGCCACCAATTTCCTTTTGATCGCGAATACTGCTAGCCAATTCCCTACCATCAAAGCGGACAAATTGAATATAAAATCCAGGGACAAACTGCCTGGGTTCTTTGCCCACCACCAAAATACCCAAATGGGTTGGACAGGAGTTTGGTTCGGGTGTCAAAAAACGCAACGCAATCAATTGATCGTTCAAGGAACGTTGGTTTTCCGCCAAGACTTCTGGCGCTAGAGCCGATGTGAGGTATTCCCGTTGAAAAGTATTCAAATCCAAGTCATCAAGAGAGGCTACAGCCAAAGGACGTATGTCGAACGGCAAATCTTTGAAGCGTCGTTTTTCACTGAGGCGACGTTCTTCTTCTGCACTAGCGACCACACTGGTGGGCCCAACTCGTACATAGGTTCGTCCGTCTAGCCGAAGTGGGGGAGCATCTGCAGGCTCTACCAAAACAACGGCCAATTCGCAGCCATCTAGGTGATATTTCCCAATCCTCAGAACTGGAAACGGGAGAATCTTGCCCTCGGAGCGGATGTTGGCAAGGTTCAAGAGCAGCTCGTCCGTGATGGGTAAATTGGCACAGGTTCCGTCATCGTTAACACCTAAAAACACAATTCCCGGCTTGCCGTGATTGGGCAAGTCGTTGGCCAAAGCACAAATGGCTTGCCGGATTTTTGTCTTTGCTTCCGAAGATAGGCAGGCTTTACGCTCAACTCGATCGGACTCTAAATCCTTTAGGAGATTTGCTAGCTCTTGGTCATCCATACATTCTAGATTTTGGGATACGTCTATACCCAGGGCGGCTTTACCGCACCGCCGTCTCCCCCAAAATTTGCCGACTCAGCTCCAACGCCTCGCACACCATCGCCGCTTCCGCCGGCGGCAACAACCGCTTGATTTCGGTTTGCAACAGTTGGTAGGTGCGGTTGCATTGCTCATGCATCGAAAACGCCTGCATCATGGTCTGAAACCACACCAAAAAGTTCTCCCGAAAGCGATCGCTGTCGGCGGTCAGTACGGCGGTGGCACAATGGCGCAACACCCGCAGGGTATCGGTCTTCCACTTGGCGCTCAGGTCTTGCTTCCCCGCCTTGAAAAAGTTGGGGTACAACGCCGCCAACTTGGTTTGGGTCTGCTCGACGATCTGCTTTTCGGCGGCCCGCAAATGCCGATAGGCTTCCCGGCGCAGGGCAAAGGATGCGGCGTACTCCTCCCAAAACACCAATTCGCTGTCGGCGGCATACCGCCCCTCGGCCTCAATCCCCAGTTTCCGCGCCCGGCTGAGCATAGGGTTTTCTTCCTCTATCTAGTTCGTCATCCTACATCAGAAGCCCAACCTCCCCGTAAATGCTACAATTGCCGTAAAGAATTGTGAAGAAATATGACCACGGTTGTGGCGGTGGAAAATCCCACTGGGGCGGATTGGGAATGGCGCGGGCAGCGGGTGCACTACGTGCGGGCGGGCAGTGGGTCGGAGCGGCCGCCGTTGTTGTTGGTGCATGGGTTTGGGGCTTCGACCGATCACTGGCGGCAAAACATTGCCGACTTGAGCCAGGATTTTGAAGTGTGGGCGATTGATTTGCTGGGGTTCGGGCGATCGGGCAAACCCAATTGGGACTACAGCGGTGAAATCTGGGCCGCCCAATTGGCGGATTTTATCGAGGCCCACATCCGGCGGCCGGTGGTGGTGGCCGGCAATTCTTTGGGCGGTTATGCGACCAATGCCTTGGCGGCCAGCCGGGGGGATTTGGTGGCGGGGGTGATCCTGCTCAATCCGGCGGGGGCGTTCCGCAACAGCCATCCGTTGGGGGCACCCCTTGCCCCGTGGCAAGAAGCCATCCGTAATTTTGTGCAATCCCTGCTGAAGCAGCCTTGGGCCAGCCGGTTGTTGTTTGAGTTTGTGCGGCAAAAGTCCCAAATCCGCAAAACCCTGTTGCAGGTGTACGCGAACAAAGCGGCGGTGACCGATCGCCTGGTGGAGGAAATCTATCGTCCGTCTTGCGATCCGGGGGCGGCCCAAGTGTTTGCTACCATTTTCCAGGGGAAGCCGGGGAAAAAGGTGGATGAATTGTTGGCGGATATCCATTGCCCGGTGTTGGCGATTTGGGGGGAGGCCGATCCTTGGATGAACACGCCGGTCACCAGCGCCCGTTACCGGGAACACTGCCGGAATTTAACGGAGGTGCGATCGCCCGCCGGCCATTGTCCCCACGACGACATGCCCGATTTGACGAATGCCACCATTCGGGACTGGCTGTTGACCCATTGGGGCTAAACTAGCCCAGATTCCACTTAAAAACCCTCCAAACGTTAGCGACCATGAGCGACCAGCCCGCAGCCAGCAAGGAAGAGAAGTACGGCGAGCAGGAAATTGCGGTGGCAGTCCTGACGACGTTCCCCAACCCCAAACCCGAACGGGAGTACACGGTAACCATCACATTGCCGGAATACACCTGCAAATGTCCGTTTTCGGGGTATCCCGATTTCGCGACGATTGAAATTGCCTACGTGCCGGCGGCGTTGATTGTGGAACTCAAGTCGATCAAGCTGTACATCAACGGTTTTCGCGATCGCTACATTTCCCATGAGGCGGGGGTGAATCAAATTTTGGATGATTTTGTAGCCGCTTGCCAGCCGCGGCGGATTACGGTGCGGGGGGATTTCAATCCGCGGGGGAACGTGCATACCGTGGTGGAAGCGAGCCAGCCATGACGGAACCAACTTTTGCCGTGTTTTGGGAAGACCTGAGTCCCGAAGTGCGCGATCGCTATTGGGGGTGCGAGGTGTTGGCGGTGGACTCCGAAGCCATGGGGTTGTTGCCCCAACGCGATCGCCTATGTTTGGTGCAGTTGTGCGACGGGGCGGGGCAGGTGGCGATGGTGCGGTTGCGGCGGGGGCAGCGGTCGGCTCCCAACCTGCAGGCGTTGATGGAGGCCCCCCACATTTTGAAATTGTTTCACTATGCCCGGTTTGATGTGGGAGCTTTGGCGGTGCATTTGGGGATCGCCACCCAGCCGTTTTTTTGCACCAAAATCGCCAGCAAATTGGCCCGCACCTACACCGATCGCCACGGTCTGAAGGAAGTGGTGCGGGAGATTGCCAAAGTAGAACTGGACAAGACTTCCCAGAGTTCCGATTGGGGCAGCGAAGAGGAATTGTCCCTGGAGCAGTTGCGCTATGCGGCCAACGATGTGTTGCACCTGATTCCGGTGTACCGCAAAACTCAAGGCCATGCTGGAACGGGAAGAGCGGTTGGATTTGGCGGAGGCCTGCTTTGCCTTTTTGCCCACCCTGCTGCGGCTGGATCGGTTGGGATACACCCAAGTTTTGAACACTAGCTTTTGCCGTTGCCCCGTGGGAGAGGGCTGGGGTCTGGGGTGAATCGCCCGCAGGCCAAGGGCGGGCCAATTCCGTCATAATACAGAAGCGGAGATGGACAGCGCCCGTGTTTCCTTTGTACGACGAAAACCCGACCCAACGGCAAGCGGTGGTGGTGCCCCTGCTGATTTTGGGTTGCGCGGGGATTTTCTTTTATCAGTTGGGGACGGGGGATGCCCAGCCCATCCGGCAATTTGGGATGATTCCGGCGGTGTTGTTTGCCAATCCGGGGCGGGAATGGTTACGGCTGCTGGGCTCGCAGTTTTTGCACGGCAGCTTGGTGCACCTGTTCAGCAACATGTGGTTTCTGTGGATTTTCGGCAACAACGTCGAAGATCGGCTGGGGCCGGGGCGATTTTTGGGATTTTACCTGGCTTGCGGGGCGATCGCCGCTTTGGCCCAGGGGTTGGCGGCCCCCCAATCCAACATTCCGTTGATTGGGGCTAGCGGGGCGATCGCCGGGGTGATGGGTGCCTATGCCGTGTGCTTTCCCGGGCCCGGGTGGTGACGGCGGTATTTTTGCTGTTCTTTTTTACCCTGGTGCGGATTCCGGCGGTGGCCTACTTGGGTTGTGGATTGCCTTCGAGATTGTGCGGGCGGCTCAAGCCAATCCGGGATTGCCGGGGGTGGCCTACCTCGCCCATGTCGGCGGGATTCGGCGCCGGTGTAGTTGTTGTGGTGGGGTCGATGGGC
>JAAUUG010000079.1 GCA_012031195.1 Oscillatoriales cyanobacterium SM2_1_8 | reverse complement strand
ACTTCGCGCGATGTGCAGATGGATCGCTTGCGGCCGAGCGATCGCCCCACGAGTTTTTGCGAATGGAAAGGTCGTGCCATTTACTACGATTTGGTTTCGCCGATTGCTAAAGGGGCGATCGCCTGGGCCTATCCCGAGCCGACCCCAGGGTTTGCGGAGTTGAAGGATTGTTTGGCGTTTTACCCCCAGGGTTTGGCCTGCTCTGTGGAGGGCGAGCCGGTGCAGCCCCAGCCGGGCAACTTTTACGGCGGTTGGATCACCCCCGACGTGGTGGGCCCCTTCAAAGGGGAACCGGGGACCATGGGTTGGTAGGGAGCCGCTATGACCGAAATTTCATCCCCCATTGTGTTTGATCCGATCGAGGCGGCGATCGCCGATTTGCAGCAGGGCAAAATGGTGGTGGTGGTGGACGACGAGAACCGGGAAAACGAGGGGGATTTGATCGGGGCGGCCCAGTTTGCCACGCCGGCGATGATCAACTTTATGGCGCTGCGGGCCCGGGGGTTGATTTGTTTGGCGGCGACCGCGGAGCGTCTGGACGAACTCAAGTTGCCGTTGATGGTGGAGCGCAACACCGATCGCAACGAGACCGCGTTTACGGTGAGCGTCGATGCCATGGACACCAGCACCGGCATTTCCGCCGAAGATCGCTCGCGCACGGTTCAGGCATTTGTGAACCCCCTCACCAAGCCGGAGGATTTGCGGCGGCCGGGCCATGTGTTTCCGTTGCGATCGCGGCCGGGGGGGGTTTTGAAAAGGGCGGGCCACACCGAAGCGGCGGTGGATTTGGCGCGGTTGGCGGGGTTGTATCCGGCGGGCGTGATCTGCGAAATTCAAAGCGAAGACGGTTCGATGGCGCGGTTGCCGGAATTGCAAGAATATGCCCGCCAATACGATCTCAAACTGATCAACATTGCCGATTTGATTGCCTACCGTTTGACCCACGAACGGTTTGTGCATCGCGAAGCCAAGGCCAAGCTGCCTTCCCAATTTGGGGATTTTGAGGTGTATGCCTACCGCAACGAATTGGACAACACCGAACACTTGGCCATTGTCAAGGGCAGCCGGAAACCTGGGGCGATCGCCCGGTGTTGGTGCGGGTACATTCCGAATGTTTGACGGGGGATGCCCTGGGGTCGTTGCGGTGCGACTGCCGGGGACAACTGCAAAGCGCCCTGAAAATGTTGGAAAATGCCGGGGAAGGGGCGATCGTCTACCTGCGGCAGGAGGGGCGGGGCATCGGTTTGCTGAACAAAATCAAGGCCTATGCCTGGCAGGATGCGGGGTTGGACACCGTCGAAGCCAACGCCAAGTTGGGGTTTGGGGCCGATTTGCGCACCTATGGGGTAGGAGCTCAAATTTTGGCCGATTTGGGGATTTGTCAAATGCGTTTGATCACCAACAATCCCCGCAAAATTTCCGGTTTGAAGGGGTTTAATTTAACGGTGGTGGAGCGGGTGCCGCTGCTGATCGAAGCCAACGAGTTCAATTCCTTCTATTTGCAGACCAAAGCGGAAAAATTGGGGCATCTGCTGCCCTCGGAAGGCACCCTGCTGGGGTTGGTGTGGCATCAGCCTCCCGGCCTCCACACAGTCTACCTCGATCGATTGCGGGCCACCCTGGGGGACATGCTGCTGCAGGAAGACACCACGCCGGCGGCGGCCCAGTGGTTGGGGTTGGCCCAGCGCCACGGTCTGCCCCTCAACGCCACGATCGCCCGGGTGCATGGCGATCGCCCCAACCTGGAATGGCTGACCGTTTTATGTCGGGAGGCCCTAACCTGGCCCGGATTGGGGGAAGTGCGGTTGGCTTGGGGGCCGTCGAAACCGTCGCGACGGTACGTCTGGCGGATGTGGGGGACTGGCAACCCCATACCCTCTACGTGGTGCAAAGATAGCGGGAGATTTTGGGAGCATGGAGCATCTGCGGGCTGATTTGGCCGGGTTGACCCCCTACACCGTCGAGCCGGTGGACTGGCACGGCGACCCCCTCGACAAACTGGATGCTAACGAGGCCGATGGGGATGTACCGGCTTGGTTGCGGGAAAAACTGGCCCACCTGGCCCAAACCCTGCCCCAACACCGCTATCCCGACGGCGAGTATACCTCCCTCAAAACGGCGATCGCCGCCTACGTGCAAACCTGGAGCGGGGTGGCGATCGCCCCCAACCAAATCGCTTTGGGCAACGGCTCCGATGAGTTGATCCGGTCGGTGTTGATCGCGGCGGCGTTGCACCGGGGGGGCATCCTGGTGGCCAACCCCACCTTTTCGATGTACGGCATTTTGGCGAAGTCTTTGGGCATTCCCGTGGGGGCGATCGGTCGCCGGGAAACCGATTTTGCGATGGATTTGGAGGCCGCCCGGGCTGCCATGGCTCCAGAGAACATTGCCGCCGTGTTTGTGGTGCACCCCAATTCCCCCACGGGCAACCTGCTCACCGCCGCAGAACTGGACTGGTTGCGATCGCTCCCCCCCACCGTCACCGTGGTGGTGGACGAAGCCTACGGGGAGTTTGCCGGCACCACGGTGGTGCCCGAATTGGCCGATCGCCCCAACTGGATCGTGTTGCGGACGTTTTCCAAGGCTTTGCGGTTGGCGGCCTGTCGGGTGGGGTATGCGATCGCCGCGCCCGCCACGGTGCGGGTGTTGGAGTCCCTGCGGTTGCCCTACGCTTTGCCGGTATTTGCCGCCGAAGCCGCCCGGTTGTCCCTGGCCCACCACGACACCCTGTTGGCCAACATCCCCGCCATCCGCCAAGAACGGGCCCGGTTGAGCACCGCTCTGAGCCAACGGGGCTGGCAAGTGTGGCCCAGCGCCGGCAATTTTGTGTATGCCCGCAGCGGTCGCGATCGCGAAGTGATGACGGCCTTGGCCGCAAGGGGCACCCTGATTCGCCATACGGGGGGCGGACTGCGCATTACCGTGGGCGAAAAAGCCACGGGCGATCGCCTGTTGGCCCGGTTGGCCCAGGAATGGCCCTGACGGTAGTAGGCATTACAGAGGGTGCCACCGGGGGGTGATAGCCTAGGGGCGAATTGTAAGCACCTGCATAATTGTTGCCATTTCTTTACCAAACTTTCAACCCCTTTTATCCCCATGCTGCTTATGTCCGCCCTCGATCCCATCCCTGCGGCCACCGAAACCTTGGTCTGCTGCTACGTCAACGCGACGGGCAAAATGCAGGTTGCTCGCATCACCAACATCGACAACTGGTACTTTGAGCGGGTGGTGTTTCCCGGCCAGCACCTGATGTTTGAAGCGCCCCCCATGGCGGTACTCGAAATTCACTCCGGCATGATGGCCAGCTCGATTCTTTCGGATACAATTCCCTGCGATCGGTTGCAAATCGAAGAAGTCGATAGCCTGTTGCCGGAATGGCTCCCTCGGCAAGCGGTGACCGAAAAACCAACCGGAGAATCGGTGGAGCTTCCCATCGCCCCTTAGCCCCCTTGTTATGGACTTTCTCTCGCTGGAATACGGCACCTTCTTGCTGGCGCTGACCGGGGTTTATTGGTGCATTCCCAGCGTGACGGTGCGGCTGTTGTTGTTGCTGACGGCGAGCCTCTTTTTCTATGCACTGCTCCAGCTCAAGTTTGTCTGGCTGTTGCTGGTCAACATTGGCCTCAACTTGATGTTGGGTCGGAAAATTTACCAAAGCACCGGGCGATCGCAACGGAGATGGCTGGTGGCGGGCATCGCCTACAACTTGGCGTTGTTGTTGGTGTTCAAATACGTGCCGTTTTTGGCGACAACCCTGGGCAACGTGACCGGTTGGCGGGGGGCCTTTGCCTTTGCCGATTGGGCCCGTCAAAACATTGTGACCCCGGTTTCGATCAGCTTTTTCGCCTTTGAGATGATCGCCTACCTGGTGAACGTGGCCCGGGGGCAGGCTCCGGCCCAAGATGTGCTGAGTTTTGCCGTATACGAAACCCTGTTTATGAAAATGCGGGCGGGGCCCATCGTGCGGTACCAAGACTTTTTGCCCCAATTGCGGTTGCCCCGGTGGCCCCAAACCCTGGATTTGGTGGAGGGGGTTTGGCTGATCGCCGTGGGGGTGACCAAAAAGGCGTTGATGGCGGACAACCTGGGGCGATTTGTGGATTTGTCCCTAGAAAATATGGAGCGGGGAGGCAGTTGGGATCTGTGGTTGGTGTTGGTGGCCTACGGTTTGCAAATTTATGGCGACTTCAGCGGCTACATCGATATGGCCCGGGGCAGTGCCCTGTTGTTGGGGTTTCGCCTACCGCAAAATTTTGATTTTCCTTATTTTGCCACCAGCATTGCCGACTTTTGGCGGCGGTGGCACATGACCCTGGGCCACTGGGTGCGGGACTACCTCTACATTCCGTTGGGGGGATCCCGTCAAGGCACCCTGATCACCTGCGGCAATTTGTTGGTGGTGATGACCCTGGTGGGCATCTGGCATGGGGCCAACTGGGGATTTATCATCTGGGGGATTTGGCATGGGTTTGCCTTGGCCATGCACCGTTTGGGGCGGGATGTGGCCACCGCGTTGCCGGAGCGCCCTCCTTTTTGGGCCACCGGGTGGGGCCAAGCCTTGGCGTTGATTTTGACCCAGGGGGTGGTGTTGGTGGGCTGGTTGCCCTTCCGGTTGCCCAACTTGACCGATACCGGTTTGATGCTCAGTCGGCTGTGGGGCAAGGGTGCCGATCCCCAATATGCCCTGAAGGTGTATGTGGAAGCGATGGGCCTATCCTTTGCCCAAATTTCCCTCCTGACGGTGGGGGCGATCGCCGTCATGGCCGTGGCCTACCGGTGCGATCGGGCCAAGCTGCATTTGGCGCCGATCTACAAAATGGCTTTGGTGCCCCTGGCGTTGTATGCCGCCGCGTTGTTGAGTCCCTCCCAAACCGTGCCGTTTATTTACTTTGATTTTTAGCCAAAAGCAGGGACTACAATGCCCGGATAGGTTTCGGAACATGGCATGAGCAACCGGAGTGCGGCGAACCTGCCCTCGGCAATGGAAGGACGGGTGCCCCCGCAAAACATCGAAGCGGAAGAGGCGGTGTTGGGGGGCATTTTGCTCGATCCCGATGCCTTGACCCGCACCCTCGACCTGCTCGGCCCGGAAATGTTCTACGTCGTGGCCCATCAAGAGATTTTCCGGGCCTGTTTGGCGTTGCACAACCAGTCGCGGCCGACGGATTTGATGAGCGTGGCCACCTGGCTGGCCGATCGCGAAGCTTTGGATCGGGTGGGGGGGCAGACCAAGTTGGTGGAGTTGTGCGATCGCACGGTGTCGGCGGTCAACATCGACTACTATGCCCAGCTCATTGCCGATAAGTACACCCGGCGGCGGTTGGTGGAAGCGGGGCGGGAGGCCATGGAAATCGGCTTCGATACCGGCGTAGAGTTGCCCAAGGCCTTGGATTTGGCGGAGCAGAAAATTTTTGCCGTCACCCAAGCCCGGGCCAGCACGGGGTTGACCCCAGCCGGGGACATTCTCACCCAGACGTTTTTCGAACTGGAAAACCGCTTCAACGCCATGGAAGAAACCGGCGGTGCGTTGCCGGGGTTGGCCACGGGGTTTTACGATTTGGATGCCATGACCCAGGGCTTCCAGCGGTCGGATTTGATCATTGTGGCGGGGCGGCCTTCCATGGGCAAAACGGCCTTTGGGTTGGAGGTGGCGCGGCGGATGGCGGATTTGCACCGGTTGCCGGTGGCGATTTTTAGCCTGGAAATGTCGAAGGAGCAATTGGTGTATCGGTTGTTGGCCAGCCAAACCAAAACCCGTCCCAGCGATTTGGGCATCGACAGCAGCCGGTTGCGATCGGGGCAACTGGGGGACGATGAATGGGGGGCCGTGGCCAATGCGATCGGGATTTTGTCGGAATTGCCCATCTACATCGACGATTCCCCCAACCCTTCGGTGAACGAACTGCGATCGAAGTGCCGACGATTGCAGTCGGAGCGGGGGGGCATGGGGCTGGTGTTGATTGATTATTTGCAGTTGATGGAGGGTTCCGGCTCCGACAACCGGGTGCAAGAATTGTCGCGGATTACGCGGGCGTTGAAGGGGCTATCCCGGGAACTGGCGGTACCGGTGATCGCGCTTTCGCAGTTGAGTCGGGGGGTAGAAGCCCGCACCAACAAACGACCGATGTTGTCGGATTTAAGGGAATCCGGAAGTATTGAACAGGATGCGGATTTGGTGATCAACCTCTACCGCGATGAGTATTACAATCCAGAGACCCCCGATCGCGGCATTGCCGAAGCCATTGTGGCCAAACACCGCAACGGGCCAGTGGGTACGGTGAAACTGTTGTTTGAACCCCGCCTCACCAAATTCGAGAACCTGGTATCCCGTCCTTCCTAAAACCCACCATGCGGTGCCTACACGTCGTTCCTTCCCTGGCTCCGGAAGCTGGAGGCCCCACCACCGCCGCGATCGCCCTGGTGCAGGCGTTGTGCGATCGCGGCATCGATGCCGAGGTGGCCACCGCCGGTACCCCGCCCCCCCTGCCTTTCCCGGTGCATGGTTTCCCGGTATCGCCGTTGACGGTACGCCAATACGGTTTTGCCCCCACTTTGCCCCCCTGGTTGCGATCGCACCTCCCCCAGTACGACGTGGTGCACCTGCACGGATGTTTTGCCCATAGCTCGACCGTGGCCGCGGCGATCGCCCGGCGGCACCGCATCCCCTACCTCTGGCGCACCTTGGATCACCTGTCGGGGCCGTCTTTGGCCCAAGGCACCTGGTACAAGCATCTGTACCTGCGCACCGTGGAGGCCGCCAATTTACGGGGGGCCGTCTTTCATTGCACTTCCCCTACCGAAGCCGAATGGGTGCAGGATTGGGCCGGCGATCGCCCCGTATTGACGATTCCCTTGGGGGTCACCCCAATTCCCGAGGCCCCGGCCGCCCGCTGCACCCTCCGCCAACGTTGGGGCATCCCCGCCGACACGCCGATCGTGTTGTTTTTGTCCCGGATGCACCCGAAAAAGCAGCCGGAAATTTTGTTGCAGGCCCTCGCCGGCCTTGATCGCCCCTGGGTTGCCCTCCTGGCCGGTACCGGCGATCCCGCCTACCTCAAGGGTTTGGCCCAACTCAGCACCAACCTGGGCCTGGGCGATCGGGTGAAATTTCTCGGCTTTGTGCAGGGGGAAGCCAAAACCGAGGCGTTGCGGGGCAGCGACGTGTTTGCCCTGCCCTCCCAATCGGAAAATTTTGGGCTGGCGGTGGCCGAAGCCATGGCCGCCGGTTTGCCGGTGCTGGTGACCCCCGGCGTGCAAATTGCCCCCGAAATTGCCCAAGCAGAGGCCGGTTTGGTGGTGCCGCCCACCGTCGAAGCCTGGCGATCTGCCCTTGAGTCCATCCTCCGCAACCCCGCGCAACGGCAAACCTGGGGGCGCAACGGTCAAACCCTCGTGGAACAAACCTACCAATGGGGGGCGATCGCCGAACGGTTGGCCACGGTGTACCACCAACTCATCGCCGGGGAACTGACCCACCCAGAACGAGGTTAGGGTGCGGGCCCGTCCGCCAACAGACCAAATTCCCGCAGGGCCGGGACAAAATTGGCATTTTCGTGGGATGGCCGGCACAACTTTAGCAGGGCAAACCGTGCCAACGGCGACAAGTGGACCCAGCGATCGCCCCGTACCGTCAGCCCCATTCCCTGGGCTTTGGCGGCAATTTCCTCCGGCAACGTGGCCACTTCCCAGGGCCAAACCTCCGGCACCGGCAAAGCGGCCGGCGCTGGCAACCCGGTAGCCGCCACCAAATCGTAGAGGCGATCGCGGTAGGCGGCCACCTCCGCCGGGTCGGCACACGGCAGATCTACCAAAACCTGGCGATCCGGTCGGACGTCAAACGCCAACCAGTGTTGGAGTTTCAGTTTCACACCGCAGCGATCGAGGTTGTAACGCACGCCCATGGGGATGCAGCGCAACGAGGTCGCAAAGTCGGCTTCAAAGGCAAACAGGGTCATGGATTTTAGGATAGCAGGCGATCGCCGGTGCCTGAGGGTGGGCTGAACGCAGTCGAAGCCAGGAAGCACACCCCCAGCCAGGGGTTTCACCCCTGCACCCCGTCCCAACCAAGTTATGGTCAATTTAGTTAAGAGGGGGACGATTGTAGTTGTTCTGACTGCGTTTACTCCCCTCTCCCTCACTGGGAGAGGGGCTGGGGGTGAGGGCGAGACTGTCGCAAACACATCTAAAACGACTATATTTCCGGCGATACAAAACGTTGCCAAGGCCGTCGCCGCGGGTCGGTCTGTGCCAAGATACGAGGGGTAAGCTCCGGGGAAGGCCATGCGTGCGGTGTTGATGGCGGGCGGCTCGGGTACGCGGTTGCGACCGTTGACCTGTGACCTCCCCAAACCCATGGTTACCATTTTGAACCGCCCAATTGTCGAGCACATTTTGCACCTGTTGGAGCGGCACGGCATCGGCGAAGTGATTGCCACCCTCCATTATTTGCCCGACATTCTCCGCGATCGCTTTGGGGACGGCAGCGAATACGGGATCAAGATGCACTACGCCGTCGAAGAAGAGCGGCCCTTGGGCACCGCCGGCTGCGTCAAAAACGTTGCCGAATTTCTAACTGAAACCTTCATCGTCATCAGCGGCGACAGCGTAACCGATATTGATTTGTCGGCGGCGATCCGCTTTCATCAACGCAAAGGCTCGTTGGCCACCATTGTCCTCAAGCGCACGGGGGATCCCACCGCCTTTGGCGTGGTGATTTTGGACGAAAACCAGCGCATCTGCCGTTTTCTGGAAAAACCCACCACCAGCGAAGTATTTTCCGACACCATCAACACCGGCATTTACATTTTGGAGCCCGAGGTGTTGGACTTTTTGGCCCCCAACGAGCCCAGCGATTTTTCCCAAGACTTGTTTCCCTTGCTGCTTGAAAGTGGGGTGCCCATGTACGGCTATGCCGCCGAAGGCTATTGGTGCGATGTGGCTCCTTGGATGCGTACCGTCAAGCCCAGTACGATGCCATTCGGGGGCGCGTGGATTTGCGCATCCGCTATCCTTTGCTGCGGGCTGGCATTTGGGTGGGCGAAGGCACCCGCATCGATCCTTCCGCCCGGATTGAACCGCCGGCATTGATTGGCAGTCGCTGCGAGATTGGCCCCCGGGTCCGCATTTCGGCGGGCACCATCCTGGGCGATCGCGTGGTGATTGGGGCGGGGGCCGATTTGCAACATCCGATTGTGGGCGACGGGGCGATCGTCGGCGAAGAAGCGCAATTGTGGGCCTGCACCCTGTCCCGCAACGTCCGGGTGCATCGGCGGGCCCATGTGATGGAGGGCGTAGCCATCGGCACCGGCAGCGTCATCGGCGAAGAAGCCCGTATTCATCCCGACGTGCGGGTATGGCCAAGCAAACGGGTCGATGCCGGGGCCACCCTCAACCGCAACCTGATTTGGGGAGCTACCGCCGCCCGCAACCTGTTTGGCCATCGCGGCGTATCGGGGTTGGCCAACATCGAAATCACCCCAGAGTTTGCCGTAAAACTGGGGGCCGCCTGGGGCGCAACGCTGCCGCCGGGTTCCTCGGTCACCATCTCCCGCGATCAACGCAACATTTGCCGCATGGTGTCGCGGGCCCTCATTTCCGGGTTGATGTCGGTCGGTGCCAGCATCCAAAACCTCGAAGCCACCGCCATTCCCATTGCCCGCTACATTTTGCCCAGCCTCAACGCCGCCGGCGGTTGCCACATTCGTATCGATCCCGACAACAGCGATCGCATCGTCATCGAAATTTTCGACAGCAACGGCATCAACCTCAGCAAAGCCCTCGAAAAGAAAATGGAAGCGGCCTTTTTCAAAGAGGACTACCGACGGGCCCGCCTTGAAGACATTGGCGACATTTCCTACCCGGCCCGGTTTTGGACTACTACAACAGCGGTTTCGCCCGCAACCTGAACGTAGAAGCCATCCGCAACAGCAGCATCCGCAAAGTGGTCATTGATTATGTGTATGCGGTGTCGGGAGCGGTTTTGCCCCGAATTTTGGGCAAATTCAGCACGGATGTGGTGGTGCTCAACGCCAGCCTGAACGAGGTTGCGCTGTCCGAATCCAAGCGGTACGGTCTGTTGCGGCAACTGGCCGACGTGGTGCAGGCCCTCAAAGCCAGTTTTGGGATGCAGGTGTTTGCCAACGGCGAGCGTTCGATTCCCATTGACGAAACCGGGTACGCCATCACCGGGGAACTGTTGTTGGCGGTGTTGACGGAATTGACCCTAACCGCCCAGCCCGGAGGCACGGTGGTGGTGCCCGTCTCCGCTTCGGGGGCCCTAGAGCACATTGCCCACAAACACAGCGGCCGCATTTTGCGCGCCAAGGCCAACCCAACCGCCCTCATGCAGGCCTGTCAGACCGGAGGCAACGTGGTGATGGGGGGCTCGGCGGAAACGGGGTTTATTTTTCCCCAGTTGCACCCCGGCTTTGACGCCATGTTTGGGATTGCCAAAATCATCGAATGGTTGACCGTCCAAGAGCGATCGCTCTCCCAGGTGCGCTTGAGTTTGCCCCCCATCTACCACCGTACCTGCAGCGTGCGTTGCCCTGGAGCCTCAAGGGGGCCCTGATGCGCCATCTGGTCGAAGTGTACGGACGCGATCGCCTGGAATTGCTGGACGGGGTCAAAATTTTTCACGACGACGAAGATTGGGTGTTGGTGCTGCCGGACGCCAGCGAGCCGTTGGTGCGAATTTTTGCCAACGTGGGCGACGGCAAAGGGGCAGAAACCTGGGTCGAGCAAAACCTCAACGAAGTGCGATCGCGCATCGAATCGTTTTGCCAAATCCACGGCGCCTCGAAGAAGAAACCCAAGACGTCCGGGAAGGCAGCTTTGCCTGAGTCAAGACGCTGCAAGC
>JAAUUG010000078.1 GCA_012031195.1 Oscillatoriales cyanobacterium SM2_1_8 | reverse complement strand
CGCGATTACAGCGAGGCGATCGCCCGGGAACAAAGCCCCAATTTGCCCTCCAGCAAAATCGCCGCCACCGTCCCCGAATGTTTGCCCTACCTCAACGGTCAGTACCGCAAGGTCGAGCGGTTTGTGGATTCCGTCTGCCCCAGCCAACCCAGCCACCGGGTGGGGCGCATTGGTTTGGCGGATGTGCCATTGACCGCAGAGGCGATCGCCGCGGCCAAGGCCGCTTTTCCAGCATGGAAGGGATTGGGAGCTGCGAAACGGGCTGCCATTTTGCGCAAAGCCGCGGATTTGATGGAAACCCGGCGGGACGACTTGGCCGCCCGGATTGTCTGGGAAGCGGGCAAACCGTTGCGGGAAGCCGATGCCGAAGTCTCCGAAGCCATTGATTTTGTCGGTACAACGCCAACGAAGCCGAGCGCTTGGCCCAACCCGGCACCGGGACGTCCCCGGCGAAACCAACTTGTATCACTACCAACCCCGGGGCCTCGCCGTGGTGATTTCCCCCTGGAATTTCCCACTGGCGATCGCCTGCGGTATGAGCGTGGCAGCTCTGGCGGCCGGCAACACCGTCCTGTTTAAACCCGCCTTGGTCACCGCCACCATTGGGGCCGATCTCAACGCCATTTTGCAGGAAGCGGGGTGTCCCCCCGGCGTGTTCAACTACTTGCCGGGCAAAGGTTCTGAAATTGGCCCCCACCTCACCAACCATCCGGACATTCATTTGATTGCCTTCACCGGCTCTCAGGAAGTGGGGTGTCAAATTTACGCCGAAGCGGCCCAACTGCGGCCCGGCCAAAAGCACCTCAAGCGGGTGATTGCCGAAATGGGGGGCAAAAACGCCATCATCGTGGACGAAAGCGCCGACTTGGATCGGGCGGTGGTGGATGTGATGCGTTCCGCCTTTGGCTACGCCGGCCAGAAATGTTCCGCTTGCTCCCGGGCGATCGTCTTGGCCCCCATCTACGACACCTTTTGTCAGCGGCTGAAGGAAGCCGTTGCCTCGTTGCGGATTGGGCCGGCCCATCTGCCGGATACGGACTTGGGCCCGGTGATCGACGCCAGCGCCCAACGGAAAATCCAGGAAACCATTGCCCAAGGCAAACAAGACCTGAAACTGTTGCTGGAAATGCCCGTTCCTGCCGATGGTTATTATGTGGGCCCGACCCTCTTCCAGGACGTGCCCCCCGACCATCCCCTAGCCCAAGCCGAGATTTTTGGCCCCGTGTTGAGCATCCTCAAAGCCGAAACCTTTGACGAGGCGATCGCCATCCTCAACCGCAGCGATTACGCCCTCACCGGCGGTTTGCATTCCCGCACCCCGTCCCACATCGAGCGGGCCTACGCCGAGCTGGAAGTGGGGAATTTGTACATCAATCGGGGGATTACGGGGGCGTTGGTCGATCGCCAGCCCTTTGGCGGGTTCAAACTGAGCGGCATCGGTTCCAAAGCCGGCGGCCCCGATTACCTGTTGCAATTTCTGGAGCCCCGCACCGTCACCGAAAACGTGCAAAGGCAGGGGTTTGCCCCCCATTGATCTGTAACCTCTCAATCATTATTATCCGATCGCCCATCCATCCCCACAGACACCAGCGCCCCTTCACCGACAACCTCGCCCACTCACGACCCTGGCTCTGGCAACATATAGTCAATGGAGGAAAAAGCAGTGCAGGGAAAAACAGGATTTGTGCCGATAGCAGCACGCTGGATTATTGGGCGCACCAATGCTTGGGTGGAGCGGTGTAAAATCTTGGTGAAGAATTATGAGCGGACGCTAGAAAATGCGACCATGAAACTCAATCTGTGCTTCGTCAGGCTCATGCTCAAGCAGCTTGCAGCTTCTCCTTAAAATCTCAAATGGGTTCTATATGTACCGCCGGTACGGGTATCTTTTGGGGTTGGTGATTTTGGGTTTGGCGTGGGGATTGGCGGCCCAAACCGAGCCACGGTTTCGTTTGCCCGTGGCTTGCACCTTGGGGCAAGACTGTTTTGTGATGTTGTACGTAGACCGCGATCCGGGGCCCGGCGAACGGGATTTTGGTTGCGGGCGGCAGACCTACGACGGTCACCAAGGGACGGACATTGCCGTGGCCGATGCGGCGGTACGCAAAGCGGTGGTGGCGGCCGCGCCGGGGCGGGTGTTGCGGGTCCGGGACGGGGTGCCCGACCGGTTGCTGCGCGATCGCCGCGATCCACGGGTGCGGGGTCAAGAATGCGGCAACGGGGTGGTGGTGGATCTGGGCAACGATTGGGAAGCCCAATACTGCCACTTGCGTCAGAACACGATCGCGGTGCGACCCGGACAAACCCTGCAAACGGGCGATCGCCTGGGGGAAATCGGGTTGTCGGGGGCGACTTCTTTTCCCCACGTCCATTTTGAGGTGCGGTACCGGGGGCAAACCGTCGATCCCTTTGTGGGGTTGACCACGGCCACCGGCTGTCCGATCCAGAGGCGATCCCTCTGGCAAGCCGATCCGGGGTATGTGCCCACCGGGGCGATCGCCGGGGGGTTTCACGGGGATGTGCCCGCCGTGGAGGCGGCGGAGATGGGGCAGCTTAACGCCACCGTCCTGCCGGCGACCGCCCCGGTGCTGACCTTTTGGGCCCGTGCCTATGGGGCCCTGGCCGGCGATGTCGAGACCCTGAAGCTGGTGGCCCCCGATGGCCGCACCGTGGCCCACCGCACCCAGACCCTCATCGTACCCAACCGGCAGCGATTTGGTTTTGTGGGGCAACGGAACCGCGATCGCCTAGCGATTGGGCGGTGGCGCGGCGAATACACCCTGCAACGGCAAGGGCAAACCCTGGTGCGGATCCAACGGGAGGTGGCGGTGCGCTAAGGGCGGGTCAAAGCCTCGCACAAAGCTTGGGCTACCACAGCCGCATGGGTTTGCAGCAAATCGTGGTCGGCGTTGGGCACAACCTGCAGGCGGGCGGCGGCAATGCCTTGGGCATAGGTCTCGCAGTGCCAACGGGGGATCGTGTGATCGCCCTCGGCGGCAATCACCAGGGTCGGCACCTGAATGCGGTGCAGTTGACCTTCCACCGTATCGATCGCATCTTCGGGCCGGAGCCGACGGCACAGCAGGGCCCGGGCCACCGGCTGGGTTTGCAACGCGGTGCGAAATTCGCAAATTTGTTGGACTTGGGGAGAACCTGGCCACACCCGGCGGGCGATCGCCAAAACCCCATCCACCACGGGCGATCGCCACAGCAGCGGTCGCAACCCATCGTAGCGGCCGACAAAATCATCATCGCGGATGCCGGCCGGCGCCACCAACGCCAACTTGGACACCAAAGGGGAATGCTGAATTGCCAGGGACGCCGCCACCCAGCCGCCGTAGGAGTAGCCCACCACCGGCACCGAGCCCCAGCCCAAAGCCCCGATAAAATCCCGGACAAAAGCCGCCGCTTCGTCGATGTGGTAGGCAATGTCCGGCTTGGCCGAGTCGCCAAACCCCAGCAAATCCAACGCCACACAACGGAAATGGGGCGCCAAGTGGGTCATCACCGGTTCCCAGCCCCGCCCGCAGCCAAAAAAGCCGTGCAACAACAACAGGGGGGGCCCTTCCCCCCATTCTCGATAAGCCGCCTCATAATCGCCGGCGATCGCCCGTTTTGGCACCATGGTTCCTTGAATTTCAGTTGTATAGCTGCAAATATAGTCAATTTAATTAAAAGTGGCACGACTATGATTGTTTTGATTGCCTTTACCCCCCTCTCCCCGTTTCCTGAGCCTGCCAAAGGAGGGAGAGGGGTTGGGGTGAGCAAGACTGTCGCAAACACATTTGAAATGACTATAACTTGGTTGGAACGGGGTGCAGGAGGGAAACCCCCTTTTCCTTCGATGTCCGAACCTACCCGAATATGGCGATTTTGGGGCTTTCCCCACCGGCCCCAAGCTCCCGGCTGGGATTCTGCCGTTGCCAAGGCAGGCCCTCAATGTACTATGTTAGATTTTCTTAAATGGAAAGAGAGGGCATCGTGGACATTCAAATTGGACGGGGGAAAACCGCGCGGCGAGCCTACGGCATCGACGAAATTGCCTTGGTACCGGGCAAACGCACCGTGGACCCGGCCCTCACCGACACTTTCTGGGAAATTGGGGGCTTGCGTCGGGAAATCCCGATCGTCGCCAGCGCCATGGACAGCGTCGTTGATGTCAACGCGGCCATCCGCCTGTCGGCCTTGGGTGCCCTCGGCGTTTTGAACCTGGACGGCCTGCAAACCCGTTACGCCGAGACCGCGCCAATTTTGGCCAAAATTGCCGCCGTGGGCAAAGAAGAATTTGTGGGTCTGATGCAAGACCTCTACGCCGAGCCGGTGAAGCCGGAACTGATTCGGGCCCGCATTGCCGAAATCAAGGCCCAGGGTGGGATCGCCTGCGCCAGCTCGGTGCCTGCCAACGCCGAAAAATACGGGGCGATCGCCGCCGAGGCTGGTTGCGATTTGTTTTTTGTGCAATCGACCGTGGTTTCCACCGCCCATGTGGCCCCCGACACGTACCAACCCCTCGACCTTGCCGACTTTTGCCGGCGGATGCCTTTTCCGGTGGTGTTGGGCAACTGCGTCACCTACGAAGTCACCCGGGAGTTGATGGCAGCGGGAGCGGCGGCGGTGTTGGTGGGCATTGGCCCGGGGGCCGCTTGCACCTCCCGGGGGGTGTTGGGCGTGGGCGTACCCCAAGCCACGGCGATCGCCGATTGTGCGGCGGCCCGCAACGATCACTACGTGGAAACCGGGAAATACGTGCCCATTTTGGCCGATGGCGGCTTGGTGACGGGGGGCGACATCTGCAAATCCCGTGGCCTGCGGTGCGGGACGCGGTGATGATTGGCTCTCCCCTGGCCGGGCCACCGACGCCCCCGGCCAAGGGTTTCACTGGGGGATGGCCACCCCGAGCCCGGTGTTGCCCCGGGGTACCCGCATTCGGGTTTCAACCACCGGCACCCTCGAACAAATTTTGCGCGGGCCGGCGGCCCTCGACGACGGCACCCACAATTTGCTGGGGGCCCTCAAAACCAGCATGGGCACCCTCGGCGCCCGCAACCTCAAAGAAATGCAGCGGGTCGAAGTGGCGATCGCCCCGTCGTTGCTCACCGAAGGCAAGGTGTACCAAAAAGCCCAGCAATTGGGAATGGGGAAATAAATGAAACACCTCGTCATTGGCTCCACCCGGGCCAACAGCGGCAAATCGGCCACCGTGTTGGGCTTGGGGTTGCACCTGCAAGCACGGGGGTTCACGGTGGGCTACGGCAAACCCTTGGGCACCTTTGCCACGTTGTCCCTGCCCGATGAAGCCGAGGGTCAGGAAGCCGATGTGGAATTCATCACCCGGGCCCTGAATTTGCCGCCCCAAGCCTGTCGGCCCACCCTCTGTTTGTTGGATCGCCTCACTTTGGCGGCGCGGTTGCGCGGTCAAGACACCACGGATTACCGGGCTCAGCTTTCGGCCTACAGCCAAATGGCCGCCGAAGATGTGGTGTTGGTGGAAGGCCCCGCCAATACCGCCGAAGGGGCGATTTTTGGGCTCACCCTCCAAGCGATCGCCGAGTCGTTGGATGCCCGCATTTTGCTGGTGGTGCGCTACGGTTCGTTGCTGGCGGCCGACCACGTGATTGTGGCCAAAGAACGGTTGGGCGATCGCCCCGTGGGGGTACTGCTCAACGATATTCCCCTCAAGGAGATGGAAACAGTCAGAACCACCCTGGTGCCCTACCTCGAAGGTCAGGGCATACCGGTGCTGGGATTGATGCCGGAAAGCCGGATTTTGCGCAGCGTGAGCGTGGCCGCCCTGGTGGAGAAGTTGACCGCGGAGGTGTTGTATGCTCCCGATCGCCTGCCCTTGAGCGACATCATGATCGAGGAACTGAAAATCGGGGCCATGGATGCCAATTCCGCCCAGTTCTTCTTCCGCGCCGCCCACAACAAAGCGGTCGTGACCTCGGGAGCGCGGGTGGACATTCAACTGGCTGCCCTTAGCACATCCACCAATTGCTTGGTTTTAACCGGCCCCAGCAACCTCCATCCCGAAGTGCAGCAACGGGCCGCAGAGTTGGAAGTCCCCATTTTGGCGGTCAAGGTGGACACCCTCTCGGCGGTGAAAATCATCGAAACCTGTTTGGGGGGCGTCCGTCTCCACGAAGGCAGCAAAGTGCGCTACGTGCGGGAACTGATGGCCAACCACGTCGATTTTGACCGGCTGTTGCAGTTGCTCGACCTTTAACGCCGCGGGTTTGAATCCTTACCGACGAATGCCCCCGCCGTTCGTGGGCAGCAAGTGGCGATCCAGCATCGCCAACAAGTCTGATTCGGCAAAAGGCTTGCGCAAGGCTGCGGTCGCCCCGACCGTCCGGAGCCGTTGTGGGGTATCGGCGGTTTCCTGCTGCGTGGAAATCACAAAGGGGATTTGGGCAAATTGCGCCGCTTGCCGCAGCATGGCACACAGTTGGTAGCCGTCCAACCCAGACAAATCGCCGTCTCCCACAATCAGTTGGGGTTGCACCTGAAAGACCAAACCAAGGGCGCGCGTCGGATCCGTGACCGCGGCCACCTGGTAGCCATGGCGGCCCAACCAATACTCTACGGTGCGGCAAACGGTGAGGCTGCCATCCACACAAACCACGGTGGCCTTGTTCTGGCGGGGACGATGGCTCGGGGTTTCGCTTAAGATTGCCACGGACTGGGCGGCCACCAACGGTTGCAGGGCGATCGCCAAGGACAGCAGCGTTCGCTGGCTGTAGCGGGACAGCCGCCGCAAAGAAGTTTTGCCATCGAGCCAAGCCGGATCGATCCGCAGGGCCGCCAAATCTTCGCCCAACGCCCCATCGGTTCGCCGGATCAAGCGTTGCTCGGGGTTCCGAAACACGGGATACAGCCGTTTCCATTGCTGAAGGTCGGCCAGCACCTCCCAGCACAACGCCAAAGGATCGAACGCGGTCAGCCGGGGCGCCAAACTCCGTTGCGATTCAAAGGCGAACCGCCCCTCGTACAAGGGCAGCACGTCAAACAAAACCTCGGCCACCATGTGGCGCAAAATGTTTTGGGCATCGAGGGGAGGCAAATGACCGTTGCGCACCACGGCCCACAAACTGTTGTATTCCAGCGCCTCGCCGCTGCCGCCGGTCGCCTTCTCCAGCGCCCGCAACAAGGATGTGCCGTGCAAATAATCTCGCAGCCGGTTGCCCTGCCCTTCGGTGCTCGTGGCATAAAGGATCCGGCCGTCTTCCCAGAAAACGAACCAAAACCGACCCGTCAGGATCTCGATGAGCAACTCACCGGTGCGCTGCTCCAGGGATAACATCCGAAACAGGCTGCCAACATCGGTTTCCCGAAGATTTCCGTGCACGATCGCGCCTCTGCGTGCGGGGTACCATCGTCCCATTGAACCTATTTTCACCCTACCACACGGCAGGAGCTAAGGCAGGATTGGTTAAAGATGATGCTCCCAAGGTCGTGCCCAACCAACGGTTTTTGGTTAGTAAGCCAAGGTTTCGAGGGCTTCCCGCAGGTAGCGATCGATCTGAACTTCTTGCTCGACGGACGTGCTGGCGATCGCCAAACCTTGCTCGGTCTGCCACCGCTGAAACCCGGAGGTTTGGGCGATCGCCCGGCGCAGGCTTTGCCATGTGTCCATCGTTGCGATTGGGGCCACCGTGGCGGCGGCGCTCTGGGATTCCGATTCGAGGTAATGCATCATTAGGGTCTGGTTCCAATCGCGGTTTGGCTTCCATTGTAGAGGGTTGCGCTGGGGCTGCCGCCATCTCCGATACAAAAGCCCGCGCCATGGCCCATACTGGAGCAAAGGCATCATGGGGGAAAAAAACCATGCAAACGGAAGCTGCGGGCAGCGATCGCCTCTCCCCTAGCTACAACTTGCCACTGGGGTTGTTGGTGGTGGCGATCGGTCTCATCTTGGTGCGTTGGTGGTTGGCGGTGGGGGTGGCCCTGTTTGCCATCTTTTTGGCGGTGCAGGCGGCGACGTTGCGCCTCGTCTTTGGGGAAGAAGCCCTGGATATTTACCGCGGCGAGACCCAAATCCGGCATTTTCCCTATCGGGACTGGCAGCACTGGGAAATTTACAGCCCGGTGGTTCCGGTTTTGTTTTATTTCCGGGAGGTGCAAAGCATTCACTTTTTGCCGGTATTGTTTGACCCGGAGGGGCTGCGGGCGGCCCTTGTCCGGAGGGTGCCCCGGTAAGCGCTATGGGGTACTACATCGGCATTGACTTTGGCACTTCGGGGGTACGGGCTGCCGCCCTCGACGAAGCCCACGGGTTGCAAGCCCTCAGCCGCTGCGATTACACCCTGCACGATGTCCAGACGTGGCGACCGGCCCTGCAAGAGGTGCTGGCGGGGCTGCCCCTCCCCATCCGTCAAAATGCCCGCGCCCTGATCGTTGATGCCACGTCTTCGACGCTGGTGTTTGGGGACGACCAAGGCCATGTGCGGATGGGGCCGTTGCTTTACAACGATGGCTGTGGCGCGGCTTCGCTGCCCACGATTGAGGCGGTGGCCCCCCAAGGCCATGTGGTGGCGGCGGCGACTTCCAGCTTGGCCAAGTTGTTGTGGGCCCTCGATCGCGATCGCGCGGGGTTGACCGATACCTACCTCTTGCATCAGGCCGATTGGCTGGGGTTTTGCCTGCACGGTCGGTTGGGTCTGAGCGATTACCACAATGCCCTGAAGTTGGGCTACGACGTGGAGCGGCTCCGCTATCCCGACTGGCTGCGCGATTTGGCCCTTCCCGTCCATTTGCCGACGGTGCAGGCCCCCGGTACCCCCGTGGGCCCCGTGTTGCCGGTCTGGCACGAGTTGGGGTTTCCCCCCGGCTGTATGGTCTGCACCGGCACCACCGACAGCAATGCCGCGTTTTTGGCCAGCACCGGCACGCCCCATCCCCCCCGTCGGCACCGCCGTGACTTCGTTGGGGTCTACCTTGGTGCTCAAACTCCTGAGCGATCGCCCGGTGAACGATTCGCGCTATGGGGTGTACAGCCACCGGCTGGAGGTGGGGGGGCAACCCTTGTGGTTGGTGAGCGGGGCTTCCAATACGGGGGGCGCGGTGTTGCGGCAGTTTTTCGACGACGACGAGTTGCAGACCCTGAGCGAACAATTGCATCCCGCCACCGAAAGTCCTTTTTCCTATTACCCGTTGTTGAATCCGGGGGAGCGATTTCCGGTGAACGATCCCCACTTGGTGCCCCGGTTGTCGCCGCGCCCCGAAAACCCGACGGACTTTTTGCATGGGTTGCTGGAGAGCATGGCCCGCATCGAAGCGAAGGGCTACGCCCTGTTGCAGGTGTTGGGGGCGGCCCGGGTGCAACAGATTTACACCACCGGCGGCGGGGCGGCCAACGCGGCTTGGACCCAAATCCGCAGCCGAATTTTGGGGATGGTGCCCCAGCCCCCTGCCTGTACGGAAGCTGCCTACGGTTGTGCCCTCCTATGCTCGTTCCTCTAAAGCGCGAACGGTTTGATGAGTTGATTCCGGCGGTACCAACGTCGGATCAGTACCAACACTATTGGGGCAATGCCAACGATGTGTTTCGCCGGGTGATGGTTTCGGTGGCCCTGCTGACGGTGTTTGCGTTGGCCTACGGCCGGGTCACCGCCGATGGCGATTTTTCCTTCAACGGTTTGGCCCTGTTGACGTTTGTGGGGGCCGGTCTGGGATCGTTGTATTGGATGTTGGCGCCGGTGGCTTCGGCGGCTCGGCGCAACGGTTCGCTGCGGCGTTACGAATACGGCGCCCTCTGGATTGCCGAAATCTGGGATGTGTTTTTGACCGAAGAGGTGTTGGGGCGCGAAGAAAAGGTCGATCGCCGGGGGCGGTTGGCGGTGGATTTCAATACCGAAAGCTATTTGAATTTGGTGGTGGGGGATGAGGTTTGGGAAACGACGGTTCAGGTGCCCATGCGTCGGGCCTACAAGCGGATTGAACCGGGGCAAATGGTGTGCCTGCTGATTTTTGCCAACGATCCCAATTTTGCCCGCATCGCCAAAACCCATTCCGATGCCTATCTCCCCCAATTGCGGCTGTGGTTGGGTTCCTATCCCTTCCTCCGCCGCGATAGTTTTGAACAGTTGACCCGCTACTACTTCCGCCGACGTTAAGATACGGCCAGGGTTTGACCATGCAATCGTTGCCGTTAGGGAGGATGACGATGGATAACGATATTTCTTTTGCGGAGTTGGCCGCCAAACTGGGGGAAGGGGCGATCGTCGCCTCCGGCTCGATGTTGTCTTTTGATTTGAACAAGGTGCTGGGTCTCACCCAGGTCGAACTGGGCGATCGCAAGGTGGCGGCTTTCATGATGCAGATTTTGGGTGCTGCCGCTGCTGCCCAAGCTGCTTACAACGAAACCCATAGCCCACCTCTCAAAAGCTATGAAGGCGGCAAGCTTGGATACCCTTATTCGGTTGACGATCGCCTCTGGGTCGATCAAAGCTACTCATTTTATGGCCGGATACCCATCGACCTGAAAATGGGTACGGGGAAGAGCCAGAGTTAGGGGGGGAGGGAGAGCACCAACTGCGGTTCGCTTTTGACCAACTGCGGTTCGTTTTTGACCGACTGCGGTTCGTTGATATAGTCATAAATAGCTTGGTTAGGAGGGGGGTCTACCCCGGCACCCCCTTTCCCTGCCATCGCTTAACCTATCCGAATACAGCCATAACAATAGGGAAAAAGCCTATATCAGGAGACCCGCAATGATTGGAGACTTATAGAACCCGTTTGACATCTTGGAGAAAATAGATGTAAGCTGCCAGCATTCCTCAAATGTGCCGGTCATGTCCTATTCCAGCAGCCTCACCGACGAAGAATGGGAGATTCTTGAACCTCTTTTGCTTGAGCTTCTACCCAAGAAGAAACAAACGCGACCTTCCAATTGGACAA
>JAAUUG010000077.1 GCA_012031195.1 Oscillatoriales cyanobacterium SM2_1_8 | reverse complement strand
GCCGGAACTGGATTTGGTGATGGGGCCCAACACGCCAACCGTTTGGACATGCTGTTGTCCCAAGTGTTTCAGGGCAATCAGGTGGTGGCCACCGAAGAGGCCTTTATTGAAGAAGATATCACCACCCCCCGCCGCGATAGCCAGGTGACGGCTTGGGTCAACGTGATCTACGGTTGCAACGAGCGCTGCACCTATTGTGTGGTGCCCACCACCCGCGGTCAAGAGCAATCCCGATCGCCCGAGGCCATCCGCCAGGAAGTGGTGGGGCTGGCGGCCGCCGGCTACAAAGAAGTGACCTTGCTGGGGCAAAACATCGATGCCTACGGTCGGGATTTGCCGGCCCATGGTTTGGGGGGTGGGGTGGGGAGCAAACTCACCTTTACCGATTTGTTGCGTTACGTCAGCGATGTGCCCGGCATTGCCCGGATTCGGTTTGCCACCAGTCACCCTCGGTACTTCAGCCCCCGGCTCATTGCCGCTTGCGCCGAATTGCCCAACGTTTGCGAATACTTTCATATCCCTTTCCAGGCGGGGGACAACGAAATTTTGAAAGCCATGGCCCGGGGTTATACCCATCAAAAATACCGGCGGATTGTCGAGCGCATTCGGGCCCAGATGCCCGATGCCACCCTCACGGCCGATGCGATCGTGGGCTTTCCCGGCGAGACCGAAGCCCAATTTGAACGCACCCTCCAACTGGTGGACGACCTGGCCTTTGACAACGTGAACACCGCCGCCTACTCGCCCCGCCCCCACACCCCGGCGGCCCTCTGGGCCAACCAGGTGCCCGAAACCGTCAAGCAAGACCGGCTGCAACGGCTAAACCGTCTGGTGCAACAGAAAGCCGCCGAGCGGGCCCAACGGTTCGCCGGTCGTATCGAAGAAGTGCTGGTGGAAGGGGTCAACCCGAAAAACCCGCAGCAAGTGATGGGGCGCACCCGGGGCAACCGTCTGACATTTTTTGCGGGGTCGATCGAAACCCTGTTGGGGCAACTGGTACCGGTGCAAATCACCGAGGTACGGCCTTTTAGTTTGACCGGTTGCCCCGTGGCCAAAACCCAGGCAGAAAACCGGCTAAACTGAAACCTTGGATCTTCAGCAACCGTTTGTGACCGCATTGTGACACCACCGCCCGAAGTTCTCGCCGAGCTGCGGGAGCAATTTGCCGAGCAGCTCAATGCCGATCGCGACAGCGTCCGTCTGCAAGCCGTGACCCGTGTGGGAGAAGTGCTGGAGGCGGCTCCACTTTTGCAAGAATTTTTGGAGCAGCGCCAAACCGCCGCCGATTTTCCGGGTTGGGCCGACGGTCGGGCCTGCCAACTGCTGGTGCGCGATCGCCCGTGGCCCCACAGTTTGTTTGGGGGGAGCCCAGTCCCTTGGAATCAGGCCCGTCCAGCGGGAAAAGTTTTTGGAAGCCGATCGCCTGACCATGAAAACCCTGTGCGCCACGGCGGGGGAGGGGGCAGCCGCCCGGGGATGGCTGTATTTTACGGATGTGAACCGAATTGAAGCCAGCCAGTGGCAACACCTGGATCGGCTGTGGCAGGTCTATTCCGCCGGCAAATTCGGCATCTCGGTGCAACGGAAACTGTGGCTGGCGGTCGGGCAAAACTGGGAAAAGTTTTGGTTGCAAATTGGTTGGAAACGGGACGGCAGTTTTACGCGGTATCCCGACGGTTTTACCTGGGGTCTGGAGGCCCCCAAAGGGCATTTGCCGTTGTTCAACCAAATTCGCGGCAACAAAACCCTCGAAACCGTATTTCGCCATCCCGCTTGGAGTTCCTTGGGGAATTAGGCTGGGAATGGGAGGGGTGCCAAAGTCGGGTACATTGGGAAAGACCTCGACCGCGCGATCGCCATGACCCTTGCTGCCGCCCACCTGGATTTGCTGTTGGCGAATGCCCTGGAAAACCCCTACACGGTGCTGGGGTTGCATCCCCATCCCGAGCAGAGCGGCAACCGGGCGATCGTGCGGGTGTACCGACCCGATGCCAACGCCGTGGCGGTGGTGGTGGCCGGGGAAACCTATCCAGCCCAACCGGTGGGCCATCCCCACGTCTTTGAAGCAGAAATTCCCCTGCCGGTGCCGTTTGCTTACCAATTGCAATTGACGGGAGGTCAAGGGGGCGATCGCTCGTGCACGATCCCTATGCCTTTACGGAACTGCCCCTGACGGATTTTGATCGGCACTTGTTTGGGGAGGGCACCCACTACCAAATTTACGAAAAACTGGGGGCCCATCCCACCACCCTGGAGGGGGTGGCGGGGGTCTATTTTGCGGTGTGGGCCCCCAACGCCCGCAACGTCTCGGTGTTGTCGGATTGGAACGGGTGGGACGGCCGCATCCATCAAATGCGGAAAGGCGCTTCGGGCATCTGGGAAATTTTCGTGCCGGGGGCGACGGTTGGCCTGCACTACAAATACGAAATCAAAAATCAAAACGGTCACATCTACGAAAAAACCGATCCCTACGGCTTTCAGCAGGAAATCCGACCCAAAACCGCTTCGATTGTGGCCGATCTGAGCACCTACACCTGGCACGACCAAGCCTGGCTGGCCCAACGGGCGGCCACCGATCCCCTGGTGCATCCCATTTCGGTCTACGAAGTGCATTTGGGGTCTTGGCTCCACGACGCGATGGACAACCCACCCGCCGATGGCTATCCGGCCGTCGCCGCCGCCGACCTGAAACCCGGAGCCCGGTTTTTGACCTACCGCGAACTGGCGGACAAACTCATCCCCTACGTCAAAGAATTGGGCTTTACCCACCTGGAATTGTTGCCGGTGGCGGAGCATCCCTACGACGGCTCCTGGGGCTACCAAGTGGTGGGGTTCTACGCGGTGACTTCCCGCTACGGCACACCTCAAGATTTTATGTATTTCGTGGATCGCTGCCACCAAGAGGGGCTGGGGGTGATCGTCGACTGGGTGCCGGGGCATTTTCCCCGGGACGGCCACGGTTTGGCCTTTTTCGATGGCACCCACCTGTACGAGTATGCCGACCCCCGCATCGGCGAGCACAAACAGTGGGGCACCGTCGTGTTCAACTACAGCCGCCACGAGGTCAAGAATTTTCTGATCGCCAACGTGCTGTTTTGGTTTGAGAAGTTCCACATCGACGGCATTCGGGTGGATGCGGTGGCCTCGATGCTGTATTTGGATTATTTGCGGCCGGCGGGGGAATGGTTGCCCAACAAGTATGGCGGTCGCGAGCACTTGGGGGCGATCGAGTTGTTCCGGCACCTGCACAGCGTGTTGTTTGAAAAATATCCGGGGGCCCTTTCGATCGCCGAAGAATCCACCGCCTGGCCGATGATTACCTGGCCCGCCTATGCCGGCGGTTTGGGCTTCAACCTCAAGTGGAACATGGGGTGGATGCACGACATGCTGGACTATTTTGCGATGGATCCCTGGTTCCGGCAATTCCACCAACAGCGGGTGACCTTCAGCATTTGGTATGCCTTCAGCGAAAACTTTATGCTGGCCCTGTCCCACGATGAGGTGGTGCACGGCAAATCCCCCATGCCGGGGAAAATTCCGGGGGATGAGTGGCAAAAATATGCCAGCCTGCGGTGTTTGTACGGGTACATGTTCTGCCATCCCGGCAAAAAGACCCTGTTTATGGGCATGGAATTCGGCCAAACCCGGGAATGGAACGTGTGGGACGATCTGGATTGGCACTTGATGCAACATCCCTCCCACCAAAACCTCAAGTTGTTTATGCAGGATTTGCACACCCTGTACAAGGCGCAACCGGCATTGTACGAGGTGGATTTTCAGTTGGAAGGGTTTCAATGGATTGAGTGCGACGACAACCGCAACTCGGTGATTTCTTTCCTGCGCAAGGCGGCGGACGGGAGTTTTTTGGTGGTGGTGTGCAATTTCACGCCGGTGCTGCACCCCAGCTACCGAATCGGGGTGCCGGAGCCGGGATTTTATGGGGAATTGCTCAACAGCGACGCCCAGCAATACGGTGGCAGCGGCGTGGGCAACCTGGGGGGCAAATGGTCGGAGGACTGGAGTTGCCATGGGTTTCCCTATTCTCTGTACCTGTGTGTGCCGCCGTTGGCGATCCTGGTGCTCCAATGGCAGTCGGCAACCCAAGGGGCAGAAGCTCCCACCGAGGGGTAAATTCCAAAGCCAGTCCAAGGGGCTCCAGAGGGCATGAGAACCGACACCCTCTTTTACGGCTTATTGCAGGCTTGCCCTGAATTGATTTTTGAGCTGACCGCTATCCCGATGGTTCCGGGCTACGGTTTGACCGCCGTTGAAGTGAAGGAGAAAAGTTTTCGGTTTGACGGCGTGTTGATGCCATCAACCAGTGCACCGGCGGATGCTCCCCTTTGGTTCATCGAGGTGCAATTTCAGAAACGGGGGGATTTCTACCGGGATTTTTTCACCAAAGCCGCATTGTATGTCAAGCAGTTTGCGGTGGAGCGGCCCTGTCGGTTGCTGGCGATTTTCCCCAGCCGCGACCTCGATTCGGCTATCCCACCTTTTTATCAGCCCCAGGTCGAGGCGGGGTGGGTATATCGGGTGTATCTCAACGAATGGGCCGGGGAAGCCTCTTGGGGCGGGGAACTGCTGAAGTTGGTGGTGGCACCGGAACCGGAAATGCGAGGGCGGGTGCAAGCCCTGCAGGCCCAAGCCCCAGCCCTGGCCGCGACCGTACGCGCGCAGATGTTAGATTGGTTGGAGACACTGTTGGTGTATCGGTATCCCAACCAAAGCCGGGAGGAGATTGCGCAGATGTTTGCTTTAGGAGATTTACGGGACACCCGGGTGTACCAAGAGGCCTTGAACGAAGGCATGGCCCTGGGTACCAAGCAAGGCATCGAACTGGGTCAAAAAAAGGGCGAGCAAGAAGGAGAAGCCCGATTGGTGCTGCGTCTATTGACGCACCGGTTCGGCTCCTTGAGCATCCCCCAGCGTCGCCGAATTCTGACCCTTTCGGTGACCCAACTGGAAGAATTGGGGGAAGCACTGCTGGATTGGCGAACCCGCACGGAGTTGACCGATTGGCTCCGCGGGTTGTAGCAGCTCCTGCCCGGAAATCTGCCCAACGGTTTGCCCCCTTGGCTTAAGTCGGAATCAGTATGAGTTAAAATAATGACCGACGAGAACAGGAGGGAATGCCATGGGGATGGTTGCAGCGTTGAACCGGCAACAGGCCAATGCGTTGGTGTTGTTTTTGAACTACAAGAAATACCACTGGTTGACGTTTGGGCCCTTGTTTCGGGACTTGCATTTGTTGTTTGAAGAGTATGGGACGGAGCTGCTGACCTCGATTGACGAGTTGGCGGAGCGGAGTTTGATGTTGGATGGGCAGCCGATCGCCGATCCGGCGGATTATTTGACCAAGGCGACGGTGGCGCCTTCCCAAGGGGCGTTGACGGTGGCGCAGATGGTGAACGAGGCGATCGCGGCCCACGAGGTGGTGATCCAGGAACTCCATGCCGATGCGGCGGCGGCGGGGGAAGACATTGGCACGGCGGATTTGTTTACCCGGTTGGTGCAGACGCATCAAAAGCAGCGGTGGTTTTTGCGGGAAGTGTCGCGGAAGGGCGACGGGCTGATCAACTAAGGGCTTCGTCCTGTTCGCGGGGGGGCGGCCGCCGGGTATCTTGCCAAGCGCTGCCGATGCCTTGGAGGACGCCCCGGCGATCGCCCCGATGCCGCGGCCGACGACGTTGGTGAGCAGGTACACGAGGGCTTGCCCCAAAAAATTGGCAAGGGATTTGAGGCGGGGCAGCACGGCATCCTGGAGTTCGAGACCGAGGGTGTAGGCCAGGGCAATGCCGGTCAGGGCTTGCAACTCGCGATCGCGGGGGCCCGCACATCCAAGAATTGAATGCCATCCTGGAAAGTCAGCAGCCGGTGGCGGCTTTCAAAAGCGGCGCGGGGGTCGCCAAAATTCACTTCGACGCGGTAATGCCAAGATAAATTGTTGCGAAACCGCTCCAACTGACGGCGGGAGGCACGGCGGGGCTCCAGAAACACCTGGCGGATGGCCGGGCGGCTGGCGCAGCGGTTGAGGAGGGGGACACCACGGCATTGGCCAGGCGCACCACCGTATTGGCCAGCAACTGTTGGGCGTGGCAGAAGGCCTGGGGGCTATCGGCGGGGTAGGGCAAGCCGTCAATTTCGAGGGGGGTGCCATCCTGCAACCAACCGAGGAAAGGAAGCACCAGGGGAATGCGACACAGTAGGGGCTGCACCCGTTCGGCATCGCTGCCGAGTTCTTCGCCGAGGCCGGGGAAGGGGCGGGTCAATTCTTGGAGCGATCGCCGCCACACCCGGGTCAGCACATCTTGGGCCGCCGCCTCGGTACGTTCGGTGGGGGGGGCCGTTTCTTCTTCCAAAATGCGGAGCACACCAAAGAGGAGTTTTTGGCGGAGGGGGGAACGCAGCGCCTCCAGTTCGATGGGGGCACCGCAACGGTTTTCCAAGCTGCTGGGAATCTGGGCCGCCACCGCATCAAACACATGAGCCCGGGGCAGGGTCACCAGGGGCACCACCGGGGACCGCAAGACGGTAAGGGGGCCCGCCGGGGGGGGAACCGTCGGCGATCGCCGGGGCCAGTACAAACGTTTGAGGCACCACCGGGCCGCCAACAACTCCCGTTTGCGCCCCTGCAACACCAAATACATCAGGCTTTGGGGGGCAACTCGTTGCAAGCGGGGCGTGAGGATGGTCAGGGCCCCTTCAATTTCCAGCAATCCCGATCGCAACAGGTACCACCGCACCAGGTCGAGGGGGCCCGTTTTTTCGACGCGGCGATCGCCCAGGGTTTGGCGATAGGTTTGCCCGCTGGCCAGGGCCCGCAGGGCCGCCATCAGCTCCGTCGGCTGGAGTCCCTTGCCCACCATGCCTTCGATCCCCAACTGGGTCAGCGCGACCGAGGAGGGGCGATCGCCTTCGGGGAGCAGGGCCAATACCCGCACATGGGGATAGGCCGCTTTGAGCCGCTCGGCAAACCGGAGGGCCGGAGTTGGATTGGCTCCCACCCCCATCACCACCCCGCGCACGTTGGGATGGGCCGCCAGCAGCGAGAAAGCCTCGGCAAAGGTCGGGGCGATCGCCGCCACCGGCCAATCCGCCAGGGCCGCCTCCAACCCCAACCGGAACACCGGATCGCGATCAACCAGCAGCAGCGGGAACTCAGCCATCAGGGAGCCACGGCTTCAGGGGATTCGGTCTTGCCAAAGGCCAACCGCAACAGGGGCGGCGCGACAAAAGTGGTCAGGATCACCATCACAATGATGGCGGCATTGAGGGCCGGCGACAACACCCCGCTGCCGGCTCCTACCCCCGCAAACACCAAGCCCACTTCCCCCCGGGGATCATGCCAAAGCCCACCGCCAGGCGTTGATGCCCGGTTTGCCAAACACGCTCCAACCGGTGGCCACCTTGCCGATGACGGCCACCACAATCAAAAACGAGGCAATGGTCAGACCGGCCCAGTTGTCCGGGTTAAAGGGGTTCAACACGCTGACATCGGTGCGGGCCCCCACCCCCACAAAAAAGATCGGCACGAAAATATCGGCCACCGGCCGCACCAATTCATCCAGCTCGTGGCGCTCGTCGGATTCGTCCAGCACCAGACCGGCGGCAAACGAGCCCAAAATCGCTTCCAATCTGAGGGCTGCCCCAATGTAGGCCATCAGAAACGCCAACACCGCCGCCGGAATCAAAATGCCGCCCCGGGTGCGCAACCGCTTGGCGATCGCCACAAACGAGAGGTTGAAGACCCGTCCCAACACCAGCGATCCCCCTAGGAACAGCACGGCGCTGGCGATCAGCCAAACCACTTGGCTGACTTGAATTTCGCCGGTTTTGGCCAGACTGGCCACCACCGCCAATACAATCACCCCCAACAGATCGTCGATCACCGCTGCCCCAAAATGATTTGCCCTTCGGGGGAATTGAGGCGGCCCAACTCCGACAACACCCGCGACGTGATGCCAATGCTCGTGGCCGTCAGGGCTGCTCCGGCAAAAATCGCCGGGATCGCCGGCAAATGAAAAATCAGCATCAGACCGGCGGTGCCGGCGGCGAAGGGCAACACCACCCCCACGCAGGCCACCACCAGGGCTTGGGGCACCCGCACCAACTGCCGCAGGTTCGATTCCAGCCCAATTTCAAACAGGAGGATAATCACCCCCAATTCCGACAGTACCGACAGCACTTCCCCTTGGGTTTTGGCCACCGCCGTTTTGGCCACGGCATCCATGCCTTCGGTCCACTGCACGATGTCCAAAACCGTCGAGCCTTCCCCAGAAAAGGCGATCAGGTGGAACGCCGAGACCCCGATCAGGGTGCCCCCCAACAGTTCGCCGAGCACCGGCGGAAACTTGAAGCGGTTGGCCAATTCGCCCCCCACCTTGCTGGCCAGGTAAATGACCACCAGTCCCAACAGCACGCTGGAAACCAGCAACGTTTCAAATTCGGGAATTGCCTCCGTCACCTCTTCGCCTCGCAAAACCACAAGTGTTTATGTTCGCATTTTCTGGCGGCCAAAAGGTTCGGAAGGAACCGGGAAACCTTGGTAAAATCTTCCAATTTGCTGATAGTAACCATGACTTCCTACCGGATTGCGTTGATTCCCGGCGACGGCATCGGCCCCGAAATTATGGCGGTGGCCCAGCAGGTGTTGACGGCGATCGCCCCGCGTTTTGGCTTGCAGTTTGCCTTCGAGACCCTGTTGGCCGGGGGGCAGCGATCGACGCGACGGGGGAACCCCTGCCGGCGGCCACCCTGACGGCCTGCCAACAGAGTGACGGGGTATTGTTGGCGGCGGTGGGCGGCGAACAGTGGGATACCTTGCCCAATCACCTCCGACCCGAGCGGGCGTTGTTGGGACTGCGGGCCGGTTTGGGGTTGTTTGCCAATTTGCGACCGGCGGCGGTGTTGCCCCAACTGATCGAGGCTTCCCCCCTCAAGGCGACAGTGGTGGCGGGGGTGGATTTGCTGGTGGTGCGGGAACTGACCGGCGGCATTTATTTTGGTCAACCCAAAGGGATATTTGCCGGCGAAGGGCAACGGCGGGGGGTGAACACCATGGCCTACACCGAAGCCGAGGTCGATCGCATTGCCCACGTGGCGTTTCAGGCGGCCCGGCAACGGCGGGGCCAGGTGTGCTCCGTCGATAAGGCCAACGTGCTGGAGGTGTCGCAATTGTGGCGGGAACGGGTGACGGCGATCGCCGCGGAATATCCGGAGGTGGCCCTCAGCCATTTGTATGTGGACAATGCGGCCATGCAGTTGGTGCGGAATCCCGGGCAATTCGACGTGATTTTGACCGGGAATTTGTTTGGCGACATTCTGTCGGACATTGCGGCGGTGTTGACGGGCAGCATCGGCATGTTGCCTTCGGCCAGCGTGGGGGCCCCCGGCACCCCCGGCCTGTTTGAACCGGTGCACGGCTCGGCCCCCGATATTGCCGGTCGGGATTTGGCCAACCCCATGGCCCAGGTGCTGAGCGCGGCCATGTTGTTGCGCTATGGTTTGGGGCAACCGGAGGCGGCGACGGCGATCGAACAAGCCGTGACCAAGGTGCTGGACGACGGTTTGCGCACGGGCGACATTTGGGCCGAAGGCACCACCAAGGTGGGGTGTCGGGCCATGGGCGCGGCGATCTTGGCGGCTTTGTAGCTGCTTTCCTTGTTGATAATGATTGTTCCAAAAGATTGTTGAAAATGACGCAGACGGTATGGCTTTTTCCCGGTCAGGGTTCCCAGCGGCCGGGCATGGGACAGGATTTGCTGGCGGTGGGGGCCCACTTTGCAAACCGCTCAAGATATTTTGGGCTGGTCGGTGGCCGAGGTGTGGGCGGGGGCGGCGGAAACCCTGGCCCAGACGGAATACACCCAGCCCTGTTTGTACGTGTTTGCCGCGATTTTGGTGGATGAACTGAAGAAGCAGGGTCTCCATCCGGCGGCGGTGGCGGGCCACAGTTTGGGGGAATACGCGGCCCTCTATGGGGCGGGGGTGTGGGATTTTACCACCGGGTTGCGGTTGGTGCAAAAGCGATCGCAGCTCATGGCCCAAGTGACCGGGGGGGCCATGGCGGCCCTGATGGGGTTCGATCGGGCAGAATTGACGGCGGCGATCGCCCATGGGTCGGAGGTGGTGTTGGCCAACGACAACAGCCCCGATCAGGTGGTGGTGGCAGGAACGCCGGCCGGTCTCCAAGGGCTCAAAGAAAAGGTCAAAATCAAACGGATGGTGCCTTTGCCGGTGAGCGGGGCGTTTCATTCGCCGTGGATGGCGGGCCCGGCCGCCGAATTGGCCGCCCTGTTGCAGGATACGCCCTTCGCCGATGCCCAGTGTCCGGTGTACACCAACGTCGAACCCCAATCGCCTACCGTTGCGGGGGAAGTGTTGCGGCAACGGGCGATCGCCCAGATGACGGCCCCGGTGCGCTGGCGGGAAATTTGCCAGGAGTTGGCGGCGGCGGGCTACCGTCAGGCTTGGGAAGTGGGCCCGGGGAACGTCCTGGCGGGTTTGGTGAAACGAACCACCCCAGAAATTGGGGTGGCGGCGATCGACGGATGGGCGGCCCTCAATGGTAAGGTGATCCCATGACCCGAACCGTAGCCGAAACCTTTGTCCATTTGCGATCGCGCGCTCAGGCGGCCCTGATTCCGTTCCTGACGGCGGGAGATCCCGATTTGGCGACCACCGCCCAGGCCCTGCGCAGCTTGGATCGCCACGGAGCCGATTTGCTGGAGGTGGGCATTCCCTATTCCGACCCCTTGGCCGATGGGCCGGTGATTCAGGGGGCCGCCACCCGGGCGTTGGCCCGGGGGGTAAACCTCAGCCAAGTGTTGGCGATGTTGTCCGAAACCATTCCCCATCTGCAATCGCCAGTAATTTTGTTCTCGTACTACAACCCAATTTTGAACGGTGGTATCGAGAATTTTTCGGCAAATCCAGGGAGTGGGGGTCAAGGGCTTGTGGTGCCGGATGTGCCCCTCGAAGAAGCCACGCCTTTGTTGGAAAGTGCCGATCGCCA
>JAAUUG010000076.1 GCA_012031195.1 Oscillatoriales cyanobacterium SM2_1_8 | reverse complement strand
CCAGTCTTGGCTTGGGCCCTCACCCTCCTGCGCAGCTCAAGAAACAGGGAGAGGGAGCCCAAACAAATTGGATGCCCCTCCGCCGAGAAGGGGTGAGGGAAAGTATAGTCATTTCAAATGTGTTTGCGACAATCTTGCCCTCACCCCCAGCCCCTCTCCCAGGAACGGGAGAGGGGAGTGAAAGTAGTCAAAATAACTATAGTCGCGTCACCCTTAATTAAATCGATGATAAGAGGGTCTGACTCGGTGAGGCTTTCAATAGAATTGGTTTGCTGCGATCCCCAGATGGCCCTAATTGTTGTGAAACCATCCCTATTTCTTGTGAAACAAATCGTCCAAAAAGTTTCCGAGACCGCCTTTGGGGTTGCCGCCTTTGTATTTTTCCATCAGCTTTTCCAGCACTTCCCGGTCGTCGGCCGCCAATTTGGTGGGAATTTCCACTTCGACGGTGATGCGGTGATCGCCACGGGCCACCGGATTGCCAAGCTTGGGCACCCCCAACCCCTCCAACATCAAGACGGTGCCCGGCTGGGTGCCCGCCGGAATGGTGAGGGGTTTTTGCCGTCTACGGTCTCGACCTGGAGGCGATCGCCCAAAATTGCCTGCAAATAGCTGATCCGCACCGTCGATAAAACATCAATCCCTTCCCGCGCAAATTCAGGGTCGGATTTGACGAACAGGTACACGTACAAATCGCCGCGGGGCCCCCCTTGCGACCGCTGTCCCCTTCCCCCGAAACCCGCAACCGGGTGCCGCTGTCTACGCCCGCCGGAATGGTGATTTTGAGTTTCTTGGTGACCTGCACCGTCCCCGCACCGCCGCAAGCGTCGCACTTTTCCTCGATCACCTGCCCCGTGCCGTTGCAAGTGGGGCATACCGAAACCTGGGTGAAACTCCCGAAAGGGGTGCGGGTCGCCCGCCGGACTTGGCCGCTGCCGCCGCAGGTGCCGCAGGTGCGGGGTTTGGTGCCGGGTTTGGCGCCGCTGCCGCTGCAGGTTTGACAGGTTTCTTGGTGGGAAATGTTGATTTGCTTTTCGCCCCCGAAAACCGCTTCCCGAAAATCAAGGGTCAAATCCAACCGCAGATCGTCTCCCCTGACCGGCCCTGCCCGCCGCCGGGTCTGGGTGTTCGCCCCCGCAAACCCGCTGAAAAAGCTCTCGAAGATGTCGGCGAAGCCCCCCATGTCCCCCCCGTCCTGGAAGCCCCCGCTGCTTCCTCCGTCGCCAAAGCGATCGTAGCGAGCCCGCAATTCTGGCTCCGACAAGACTTCGTAGGCACGGTTGATCTCTTTGAACCGCTCCTCGGCTCCCGCCTCTTTGTTGACATCGGGATGATACTCCCGCGCCAAACGACGGTAAGCCTTTTTGATTTCTTCGCGATCGGCATCGCGGGAGACGCCAAGGGTTTCGTAGTAGTCGCGGGCCATGGGCTAGATCAAGGTGTGGCTATTTTCAGTGTAGCGTTTGGCGTCCCTTCTCGGCGTTGGGGATTGCCGTACCGATACCGCTAAGCCGGTTTGGTTTTGACGGTCACTTCGCCGTTGACCAAGACTTGGCAAGCCAAACGATAGGTGTCGGGCTTGCGCTTGAGCCGGCTGACTTCGGCGGGGGTGCGCGGCGATAGGTTCTCGGCTCCCTCCACAATCTCGACGAGGCAGGTGCCGCATTGACCGTAACCGCCGCAGTTCATGAGTTTGCCGTAAATTTTGTAAATGTCAATGCCGTTCTCCAAGGCCTTCAACCGCAGGTTGGCCCCGTCGGCCGCCACGACGTCCTTTTGTTCGTTGCTGAAATGCACTGTTGCCATGAAGGTTGTCCCTGGATTTCCTTATTAAATCTTAATGCACCAAGGGGGCTTGGTCGGCCCCAAAGGGCTTGGGGTTTTGATCGTAGCGGTGCGGCACCGGGATCGGCGGCCCCTGGCGATCGCCCGCTAGGGCTGCAGTGGTCTCCAAGGCGGTGCGCAGGTGTTTGGCGGCATAAATCGACATGTCCCGGGGCACGCTGATCCGATCCCGCAATAACGCAACGCGATGTCGCTTTGGGGTGGGGGGGCGGGGGTTTCGCCGGTCATCAGGTGGGTGAGGGCGCACCGCAGGGCTTCGTCAAAGGCGGCCCCGCCCACGGGGTTCACCTGCGCCAAGGTTTCCCGGTGCCGCAATACCCGGTGCAGGGCTTCGCTGCGGGCGGTTGCCGGTTCGGGGTAAACGGCATCGGGCAGCCCAAACCAGGGGCCATCGTTCACTTGGGCTTGATTGCGGACGGTTTCTGGGGCGGTGTTGGCCCAACATCCCCCCATTTGCGGCGGCAGATCGTGCACATGGGTGTGGAAATCGCTTTGGGTGCCGCGGTAGGTAGGCCGGGCTTCCATGGCCGCAAACCAGTCCCGCCATGGTGGGGCCGCTTCCCGCAACAAATACCCTTTGTAGTAAAACAGGCTGGCGTTCATCCGCTCGACGTAGGGGGTAAACACCACATCCGCCGTGCTGAATTCCTCCAAGAAGTAGGGCCCCGGGGTTTCGGTCAAGGCGGCGGCCACTTCGGCGACCACCTCTTCAAATTGGGCTTGGGCCTGCCGTTCCCCCGCCGCGGAGTTGGGATAGCACAGCCAGGTACACCACGCCCGAAACAGCCGCCGTTCCAGTTGCCGCAGCCGCCAAATTGCCCGATCGCCCATGGCCCGATGCAAGGGCCCAAAGGCGGCTTCCAAGGACTCTAAGATGACATCGCTTTCCGTAATCAACCGACCGTCCAATTCCAGGGCCGGCAACATCCCCGAAGGCACTTTGCGTTTGTACCACGGTTCTTTTTGACCGTAGCAAAACATGGTGATTTTTTGGATATTGTAGGGAATGCGTTTTTCTTCGAGCCACAGCCAGACTTTTTGGCAGTAGGGGCACCAAGCGTGGCGATCGCGATACAGCGTTACCCGTACGGCCGTGGACTCGACCCCAAACCAGCGCCGGTTGGCGCGGGAATTGGTGGGGCCGTTTTCCCGGTGTTCCGGCCGATCTTCGGAGTAGGTATCCAGGGCTTCCAGTTCGGCCCAAGTTAACGCGGCAGGCAACGCAACAGGCATAGATGGCGATCGCAAGGGATGTTTCCAGGATAGCGGCTCAGGCGATCTGGAACAGGCTGTCGGTGGTGGCGGCGAAACCGATGCCGTTGCGCACCGCATCGAGGGTGCTGGCCCGTACCCGCGCCAAAAATTGATTGCCCAGACCGATCGCCACCCCATCTTCCACCACCGTCAGCGACAGGTTGGCCAAGGTGAGGTTGCCCACAATCGCAATGCGATCGCCTTGGCTGGGGGTAAAGTCGGCGATCGTATCGGCCCCATCAAGGGTACCGGCGGCAAATCCCGCTTGCAGGACAAACACATCCGTCCCGAGGCCGCCCACCAGGGTATTGGTGCCGCCGTCGCCGAGCAAGATATCGTTGCCAAGGCCGCCGAACAACAGATCGTTGCCGTCCCCTCCCCGCAAAATGTCGTCGCCGTCGCCGCCATCGAGGGTGTCATCCCCCCGCTGCCCCAACAAAATGTCGTTGCCATCGCCGCCAAACAGCAAATCGTTCCCTTGCCCCCCGGCCAAAAAGTCGTCGCCGGCTCCCCCGGCCAGGGTGTCGTTGCCTTGGTTGCCGTAGACGGTGTCGGCGCCATCGGTACCCAAAATGTTGTCGTTGCCCCCCAAACCGCGCACCCCACTGGGAAAGCGATCGCGGGTGGCGGGGTCGAGGGTACCTTCGTTGTTGGCTTCGGTGAGATCGCCAAAACCCAACCCCAACAAACTGCGGTTGATCCGGTTCAGGCTGTCGTTGAGCAAAGGCAGGGGCACCACGCTGGAGGTGCGGGTGGGCACGATGCCATCGGTGATTTTGATGGTGGAAATCACATCCCCTTGGCGAATGCTGTTCACCACGTCAAAACCGGCGGCCACGGAACCAAAGGCGGCAAAACCGCCATCCAGAAACGGCGTATCGGCCAAGGTAATGAAAAACTGCGACGAAGCCGAATCGGGGATGGTTTGAATGCGGGCCATGGACAGGGTTCCCAAAACGTGGGGCAATTGCACCGGCGGCGTGACCAACTGGCTGAGGACGGGTTGGGCCGCTCCGGCGGGTTTGATTTCCAAGGGAATGCGGCGCTCTTGCCCGGTTTCCGGATCGGTAAAGCCCGTGCGGCCCAGCAATCCGCGGGAAACCCCGGCACCTTGCTGTTGGGGTCGCCCGCCTGCACCACAAAGGGTTGGGGGTCGCGCACCACCCGGTGAAACGTAATGCCGTCGTAAAAGCCCCGCTCCACCAAGTCCACAAAATTGCCGGCGGTCAGGGGGGCATCGTTGCCTTTGAGGGTCAACACCACCGGGCGGCCGTTGACCACCATGGTTGCCGTTGCTGTGCCGTTGAGGGGAAGTGCCGCCGCCATAGGTCTGTGTTCCAAAGCTCAATAGGGGTTTAGTCTATCGCGGTTTTCCGCAGGGTCGGCAAGGCAAAAGCCGGTAGGTTGCCCTGCTAAAGTCGGAATTGGGCGATAATTTGGCATCGACTTGGGCGCATGCACTTCACCATGAAAATCCAAGCCCTCCCTTTGGCGGTGGGCACGCTGCCCTTGGCGGTTTGGATGCTATGGCCCCCTAGAGCCGCCCCCACCCCGGCAACGCTGTTGGTCGCGGCGGCCGCCAGCCTCCATCCCGTTTGGCCAGCGGTGGTATCTCTGTGCGAGACCACCCAGCCGGGGCTAAAAATCCGCTCGACGTTGGCCGCTTCGGGGGCTCTGCAACGGCAAATTGAGCAAGGGGCGCCGATCGATGTTTTCGTGTCGGCTGCGGCCCAGCCCATGCAACGCCTTGAAGAGCAGGGACTGCTGGAACCCGGCACGCGCCAAAATCTTTTGACCAATCGCCTGGTGCTCATTGCTCCCAAATCGGCCGCAGTTGCCTTCACCAGCTTTTTGCAATTGGGGCAACCCGCCATCCGACGCCTTGCGATCGGGGAACCCCGCAGCGTGCCGGTTGGGCAGTATGCGGCCGAAGTTTTGCGAAATTTGGGGCTCTGGGAGTCCTTGGCGGCGAAGTTGGTCTACGGTCAAAACGTGCGCGCGGTGCTGACGGCGGTGGCCACGGGCCATGCCGATGCGGGGATCGTCTACCTGACCGATGCCAAATCCTCCCCGCAAGTGACCGTTGTGGCGATGGCGCCGGCTAGGTTGCATCCACCGATTGTTTATCCCGTCGCGGTGGTGCGCGGCAGCAGGTCTTTGGCGGCGGCCCGAAAATTTATCGCTTGCCTGCAAAGCCCGCCGGCCAAGGCCCAATTTGCCCGCTACGGTTTTGGCTTTCCCGTGCCTTGAACCCATGCCCTTCATCCCCCTGCCTTGGCCCGATTTCTCGCCCCTTTGGGTTTCCTTGAAGGTATCTCTGTCGGCCACGGTGGTGGTGGTTCACCTTGGCACTTGGATCGCCTACAAGATGCACCGCGGGCGGGGAACCGGGCGATCGCTGGTGGAAGCGTTGCTGATGGCGCCGCTGGTTTTGCCGCCGACGGTGGTGGGGTTTGGGCTGTTGGTTTTGTGCGGGAAAAACGGCCCCATCGGCCGGCTCCTCGCCTTGGGGAATTTCCAACTGGTGTTCACCTGGTATGGAGCGGTGGTGGCGGCCATGGTGGTCTCGTTTCCGTTGATGTATCGATCTGCCCTGGGGGCGTTGCGCAAACGGATGTGGCCATTTTGGAGGCGGCGCGCCTGGATGGGGCCTCCGAGTGGGGGGTATTTTGGGACATGGCTCTGCCGTTGGCGATGCCGGGCATTCTGGCGGGAGCCGTCTTGACCTTTGCCCGAGCCTTGGGGGAGTTTGGGGCTACGTTGATGGTGGCCGGCAACATCCCCGGCCAAACCCAAACCATGCCGATGGCGATTTACTTCGCGGTGGAGGCCGGAGACATGAAAGAAGGTGGGTTTTGGGCCGTTGTGGTGCTCGGGACGTCCCTGGTGGGAATTGTGGCGGCCCACGCTTGGCGGCGGTAACCCGGCCATGGGGATGGCCCCACCGTGCTAAAGTCGAAACACGTCCCCTATTCCGTTGGCCCCATGAAGGTGGCAGCTATCCAGTGCGCCCTAGCGGGCGATCGCCCACCAATACGGCCAAGGTTTTGGATTGGATCGCCCAAGCGGCGGCCCAAGGGGCCAACGTGGTGTTGCCTCCGGAATTGTTCGGGGGGGTCTACTTCTGCCGCGAAGAACGACCGGAATTTTTCGATTGGGCCTATCCCATCGCCGAGCATCCGGATTTGCCCAAATTTCAAGAAATGGCCTGCGTCCACGGCATTTTTCTGCCGGTTTCGGTGTTTGAACGGGATGGGCAAGCCTACTACAACAGCCTGGTGGCGATCGCCCCCACCGGCGATGTGTTGGGGGTTTACCGCAAGAGCCACATCCCAGACGGGCCCGGCTACGAAGAAAAGTTCTACTTCCGACCGGGCAACACGGGTTTTCGGGTGTGGACGACCCCTTGGGGACGGGTTGGCGTCGGCATTTGTTGGGATCAATGGTTCCCGGAGGCGGCCCGGGCGATGGTGTTGCTGGGGGCGGATGTGTTGTTGTACCCCACGGCCATCGGGACAGAACCGGCGGAACCGGATTTGCACACCCGCACCATGTGGCAGCGGGTGATGGTGGGCCATGCCGTCGCCAACATTGTGCCGGTGGTCGCGGCCAACCGGATCGGCCCCGAAGGGGATCAAACTTTTTACGGGCACTCCTTCATCTGCGATCGCTACGGCGACATGTTGACGACCTTTGGCGACACCGAAGAGGGGGTGCTGCTGGCGGAAATCGACCCAGAACGGGTGCGTCAAGAACGGGCCGCTTTTGGGTTCTTTCGCGATCGCCGGCCGGATCTGTACGGGATGCTGGTGGAACCGTGATCCCTACCCGTCAAAGGTTTCGGGCCCTGATGGCGGCCTTGGCGCACTTTTTGACCGCCGACGAATGGTGTGCCCTCGGCGCTTGGCTGGAAACGGGCCCCGTCCCGGAGCCCGAGGATCGGGTTTCTTGGCAAGGGCTGGTGTGGGGTCTCTATGGCGAACCCCAAGAGTTATCCGGTTGGGCCGCCGCCGTCGGGCAGTGGGGGCGTTCCGGAGACGTGGCCCCCCTGGGAGCAATGGGCAGCTTTTGGCACCAAGCCCGCTACCGTTGGGAAGTGGTCACCACCGGCGAAAATCCTTGGTTGGCCGGGGCGATCGCCGCTTGGGCGACCGGCACCATGCCCCAAGATGACCTGGATTTCGCGAAACTCCAACAGGCCGTAGCTTGGGCGATCGCCTGTACCAACGTTGGGCTGGACTGGGGGGAGCGACAACTCCGGCGGTCTTTTGCCCCCACGCCCCCGAATCCATCTAGCTCTCCCAATCTAGCTGCAGGCCACCGGCGTTCCCGTGACCTTGGGGGTGGCAAACGAAGTCCCACAACTGCACGACCGGACGGCGTTGGGGTTGCGAAACCGGAAGCCCCCCCCCATCAAATCTTCGGTGTAGTCCAATTCCATGCCCTGCAACTGCGGCAAAAAGCGATCGGCGATCGCCACCTGAACCCCGTTGCAATCGTAGGTCTGTTCGCCTTCCACGGCGGTTTCGGCAAAATCCATGGTGTAGGACAACCCGGAACACCCCCCGTCTTTTACCCCCACCCGCAACGGTGCGCCCGTGTGGCGCTGAGCCTGCAACGCCTTGACCCGGGCGATCGCCGCATCGGTTAATACAATCACAATGGTTCCTCCTCTTTATATATCTGCAAATAACTGGATCGGGACGGGGCGCAGGGGTGAAACCCCTGACTGGGGGCGCAGCCCCCAAACCCCCTTTTCTTTCGATGTCTGAGCCTAATCGAATGTAGCTATGCTTTCGATTTCCCCGCCATCCATGGTTGATGGCGGGGCGGTTTGCGGCGACGAAAGCTAAGCTTTAGGGTAAGCACCGGTACCCGATCAATCCCCTTGGACATCCATCGCCTGCAGCAGGCCCTCACCGTTGAAGCCGAGCGCGGATTTGCCAATTTGCAGGGCAAGCAGGAGCGGTTTGCCAACTTTTTGGGGCGATCGCTCCAAGCGGTGCCCCCCACCTGGGACGAGCGCGATCGCCGGCGGGCGGAAACCTTGGTGCAGCAGTACGCCCAATACGAAAGCCTGGAGCTTACAGCCCGGCAGGGTTTGGTGGCCAACACCCGACGGTTGTTGTACGACGTGCGCCGTCAGGAAATTGTGTCGGACTCGTCCCCCCCACCCCAACCGGCGATCGCCGCCAAGGCCACCCATCCCGGCAAACTGGACACCCCTCTGCAGTATTTGGAGGGGGTGGGCCCACGCCTGGGGGAGAAACTGACGCGGTTGGGTTTGCACACGGTGCAAGATTTGTTGGAGTATTTTCCGCGGGATCATGTGGATTATTCCCGGCGGGTACCCATTGCCGAATTGGTGGATGGCCAGACGGCGACGGTTGTAGCCAGCATCCAGCGGTTTACCTGTTTCACCAGCCCCAAAAATCAAAACCTCACCATCGTTGAAATTCTGTTGCGCGATCGCACCGGCAGCTTGAAGTTGAACCGGTTTTCACGGGCAAACGGTACAGCCACCGGGGTTGGCAAGAGCAAGAAAAGAAACTGTATCCGATGGGTACTTTGGTGGCGGCGGCCGGCACCGTCAAGCGGGGCAAATTTGGACTGACCTTGGACGGGTTTACCTTGGAAGTTTTGGGTCACGAAAAATCCGAAATCACCTCGGAAAGCGTTGGGCGGTGGGTGCCCGTGTATCCCCTCACAGAAGGGGTGGCCCCCGAAACCCTCCGCAAACTGGTGGTTCAGAGCTTGCCCCTCGTCCACCGGCTCCCCGACCCCCTCCCCCCCCACCCTGCGCCAACAATACGGTTTGCTGAGTTTGCCCCAGGCGATCGCCCAGGCCCATTACCCCGATTCCGCCGAGACCCTGACCCAAGCGATCGTGCGGCTGACCTTCGATAAATTTTTTTACCGACGGTTGGTGGCCCTGCGGCGGCGGGCCGACAGTCCGGCGATCGCCATTTTGCCCGCAAGCCAGTTGTTGCCTCGCTTTGCCCAAATCTTGCCCTTTGCCCTCACTGGGGCCCAAGAGCGGGTGATTGCCGAAATTCGCCAAGATATGCAGCGATCGGTGCCCATGAACCGCTTGGTGCAGGGGGATGTGGGTTCCGGCAAAACCGTGGTCGCCGTGCACGCCATTTTGGCTGCGATCGAAGCCGGGTACCAGGCCGCCCTGATGGCCCCCACCGAAGTCCTCAGCGAGCAACACTATCGCAAAATTGTGGGCTGGTTCAACGCCCTGGGGTTGCCGGTGGAATTGTTGATGGGCTCCACCCGCGCCGCCAAAAAGCGGGAAATTTTGCAACAACTGGCGACCGGCGAATTGCCCCTGGTGATTGGCACCCACGCCCTGATCCAAGAAGGGGTCAGCTTCCAGCGGTTGGGGTTGGCCACCATCGACGAACAACACCGGTTCGGTCGCGACCAGCGATCGCGTTTGGTGCAAAAAGGCGAAGCCCCCATGTCTTGATCATGACGGCCACCCCCATCCCCCGCACCCTCTACCTCACCAACACCGAGATCGAAACCAGCATCATCGACGAATTGCCCCCGGGCCGCCAACCCATCCAAACCACCGTCTTGCCCCCAAGCCAACGGCGCGCCGCCTACGACCTGATCCGCCGGGAAGTGGCCCAAGGCCGGCAAGCCTACATCGTGTTGCCCCTGATCGAAGCCTCCGAGCAACTCGAAGACATCCGCTCGGCGATCGAAGAACACCAACGGTTGCAAACCCAAGTGTTTGCCCATTTCCGGGTGGGGTTGTTGCACGGGCAGATGACCGCCGCCGAAAAAGATGCCGCCATCACCGCCTTTCGCGATCGCCAAAGCGACATTTTGGTGGCCACCACCGTCGTCGAAGTGGGGGTCGATGTGCCCAACGCCACGGTCATGGCGATCGAACACGCCGATCGATTTGGGTTGGCCCAACTGCACCAGTTGCGGGGGCGGGTGGGGCGCGGGGACGCCAAATCCTATTGCCTGTTGATCAGCGGCAGCAAAACCGAAACGGCCCAGGAACGGTTGGGGGTTTTGGCCCAATCCCAAGATGGGTTCTACATCGCCGAGCGGGATTTTCAGTTGCGGGGCAAAGGCAGCGACGAAGGCACCGAACAATCCGGCCATGCCGGTTTTGCGATCGAAGACCGTCTGCCCGACGAAGCCGCCCGCCTCGAAGTGGTGCAAAAAGCCCGCGTCGCCGCCGCCGAGATTTTGCAAGAAGACCCGACCCTGCAAAAATTTCCGAGCTTGCAAGCCGAATACGAACGACGGGAGCAGCGGTGGCAGGGGGGCGCCATTTTCACCTAGCGGTTTTTGGTATCCTAAGAACAAATCCTCCCCATTGCCATGAGCCTGCCCTCCACCGATACGGCTTTGTACAACCACCCCTTAGCCAAAATCGAGGAATGGCTGCGGGGCCAAGACTGTCGCCAAAGCGATGAAGACCCCAGCCTGTGGTATGTCGAGCGGACAAGCTGGCGCGCCGAATTGTATTTGGATGTCGAAGACGTTCGGGTGCGTTACCTGGAGGCCGGGGGCGGCACCCGCGACATCCATCGCGCTTTCCCCTATTCCCTCACCCGTCAAGATATCGAAGATGCGATCTTCACGGGCCCCTGAACCCCGGGACAAAAATTTATAGTCATTTTAATTAAAATCGACACAGTTTTTTCCTGCCCAACGAAAGTCTCATCGAACCAATACGGGGGCTTCGCCCCTGCGACCCGAGTTGTTTTGTCTCGTCGCTATGCAAAACAGCTACATAGTCAATTTAATTAAAAGTGGCACGATTGCGATTGTTTTGATTGCCTTTACTCCCCTCTCCCCGCCTGGGGAGAGGGGCTGGGGGGTGAGGGGCAAGATTGTCGCAAACACATTTTGAAATGACTATATTTCTGATTGCCCTTCGCCCCTGCTTGG
>JAAUUG010000075.1 GCA_012031195.1 Oscillatoriales cyanobacterium SM2_1_8 | reverse complement strand
TTGCCGGATTTGCTGGCGGAGGTGGTGCACTTGGTGGAGTTTCCCACCGCTGTGGTCGGCGAGTTCGATCGGGAGTTTTTGAATTGCCGGAACCGGCGATCGTGATGGAAATGGTGGTGCACCAACGGTATTTTCCGGTGTACGACCGGGGCACCCCCCGCGCCCTTCTGCCCTATTTCCTCACAATTTCCAACGGCGACCCGGCCAAGTCCAAACAGATTGCCCAGGGCAACGGCCGGGTGATCCGGGCCCGTTTGGCCGATGGCAAGTTTTTCTACGATGCCGATCGCGCCATGCCCCTGGCGGATTTTTGCCCCCAACTCCGCAAAGTGACCTTTCAAGAAAAGTTGGGCTCGATCGCCGACAAAGTAGAGCGGATGCAGGCGATCGCCATGGCCCTGCCAGCCTGCGCCGGCTTGACCCTCGATCCCGAAACCCAAGCCCATCTCGTCCGGGCAATCGCCCTGTGCAAAGCGGATTTGGTGACCCAATTGGTGGGGGAGTTTCCCGAATTGCAGGGGGTGGCCGGCAGCTACTACGCCCAGAGCAGCGGGGAACCGGCCGCCGTGGCCCAGGCCATCGGCGAACATTACGGGCCCCGGGGGGCTGGCGATGCCCTCCCCCAAACGCCGTTGGGGCAACTGGTGGCGATCGCCGATCGCCTGGATTCTTTGGCGGGAATTTTTGGGCTGGGCATTGTTCCCACCGGCTCTTCCGACCCCTTTGCCCTGCGGCGGGCGGCCCAAGCGATCGTCCAAATTGCCTGGCATGCCAACCTGCCCTTAGATATCCCCCAAGCTCTGACCCAGGCGATCGCCGCCCATGGTAACCTCCCGGAAAACCCCCAAAGCACCCTCGAAACCTGGTTTGTGGCCCGCGTCCGCAACCTGCTCGAAGAACGGGGCATCGATTACGACCTGGTGGATGCGGTGTTGGGAGAAGGCGATTACCGTCAACAAGGGTTGCGCAATGTCCTCCGGCTGCGCGATCGGGCCGACTTTTTGCAATCGGCGCGCCGAGACGGTAGCCTCGACCGGGTGGCCGAAGTGGTGAAACGGGCTTCCCGGTTGGCGGTGAACCTAACCGAGGCAATCGCCCCCACCGCCGCATGGTGCCAAGACCCGGCGGAACAGGATTTTTATGCGGCGATTCAAAACCTGCCGACCGATCCGAGTTTTGAGCAATTGTGGCAAGGGTTGCAGGGGTTGGCCCCCGTCCTCGCCCGTTTTTTTGACGCGGTGCTGGTGATGGCCGAAGACAATCAAATCCGCCAAAACCGGTTGGCCCTGCTGGCCGCCGTGCGCGATTACAGCCGACAACTCGCAGACTTTGCCTACCTGCGGGGGTAGGGCCTTTGGGAACGGATGTTTCGGCGATCGCAACAGTCGTGATTGTCCGGATTTTTCTGGGCTCGACAAAGCTCTCCCGAGCTTCCGTCTAAAATACAGCTATATTCGGATAGGTTCGGACATCGAAAGAAAAGGGGGTTTGGGGGCTGAGCCCCCAGCCAGGGGTTTCACCCCTGCACCCTGTCCTAACCAATTTATTTACAGCTATGCAGGAAATCCACCGCAGAGAGCGAAGCTATGCTGCACACCTTGAAAATTCAGAATTTTCGCAGGTTTCGCGATTTTGAACTGAGTAGTCTTGGTCGCATTAACCTGCTGGTGGGCAAAAACAACACCGGAAAAACCTCAATCCTGGAAGCTGTACAGCTTTTGTACTCGGTCAAGGATCCAGCAGAGCCCTTGAGTGAAATCATGCTCGGCCGGGGTGAATACTCTTGGGGCGCTTCCGGAGAAGGGCAATGTCTGGATATTCGTCATCTGTTTTCGGATCACGAAATCCAAGTGGGGAGTCGGTTTTCCATACTGGGAGTCCATGAGAACCAAGAAGAAAAGCTTGTAGCGACTTTAGAAGCAGACGAACTGGAAAAGTTGGTCTTTTCAATGCTGTGGCGATATGGAAAAGATTGTGAAGAAGCCAAGTGGATTCGCGAGTTGTCAGAAGGTGTTTGCCTACCCATCCGACTTCTTCGCCTATCTTTCCGTAAAACCAAATCAAACAAAGTAAGCACAAAATTTTTGAAGTCTTCTTCTTGGTCATCCGCAAAAATGCTTGAATTATTCAATCAAGTGGTGCTCACTGCGAAAGAAGAGACAGTCTATGAAGCCTTGCAAGCGATCGAACCACGCCTGGAACGTATTGCCTCTGTTGCTGATCTCAGAGAAACGCGCTGGAACAGCCGTGAAGGATTTGCGGTGCGTTTAGTCGGAAGTGCCGAGCGCTTACCCATTGGCAGTTTGGGGGATGGCTTTTGGCGGATGCTGGGTTTGAGTTTGGCGGCGGTGGGCGTCGCGGAGGGCATTTTGTTGGTGGATGAAATCGATACAGGTTTGCACTTCAACACCCTTTCGGACATGTGGCGATTGCTTTGGGAAACTGCCAAACGGCTTGACATACAAATTTTTGCCACCACCCACAGCAGCGATTGTTGGCAAAGTTTGGCTAGGCTAGCCAATCAAGAAGATACGCAACAATATGGGGGAATTTCCATTCACCGAATTGAGCGGGATCGACCAACCGGCATTGTGTTTCGGGAGGCAGAAATGGCGATCGCCGCCGAGCATGAGATTGAGGTTCGCTAGCATGGTCAGCAAACCGCGAAGGCTCATAGTAGAGGGAGCGGACGACAAGCGCGTTATTCCACAAATCATCGAAGCCCATGGAATTGCTTGGGGTGAAACGCGTGCTGAGGCCATTGTGCACATTGAAGACTATGATGGCGTTGAGAACCTGATGAAAGCGATCGGCGCAGAACTCAAAAGGTCAGAGCTCCAGGCTTTGGGAATTGCGATCGATGCCGACGAAGATTGGGCAGGATGTTGGCGAAGCCTGCAGCAAGCTTGGGCCCGCAGCATTCCCAATTTTCCGGAAACCCTGCCAGAAGAGGGTCTGATTACAAAGATGGACAACGACATCCAATTTGGGGTGTGGATCATGCCCGACAACCGCAGCCGGGGCATGTTGGAAACCTTTTTAAGCTACCTGGTGCCTGAGCCGACGGATGCGATTTGGGAGTACGCCCAAGCAGCCCAGCGCTTGGGGGCATCCTTTCGGGACGTCCACCGCGACAAAGCGCAGATGCACACGTGGTTGGCTTGGCAAGACCCCCCCGGTCAGCAGCTTCACCTGGCGGTCAAGCAACAAATCCTACGCCCCGGTCATCCCAAGGCCCAAGCCTTTGTGGATTGGTTTCGGAAGTTGTACAGCCTGTAGGCTCTAAGAACAACCCTGCACCTGCACCCGATAGGTAGACCCGATCGCCTCCAGCCCCCCCACAAACACATTCACCTGAAACGGTTGGCTTTGGGGACGGGCCGTCCCGGTCAACACCAGCGGTTGATTGGCCGTCAGCCGTACCGTATTCTCAAAAAACTTGTCCGCCGTATTGTCGGCATACTTCAAAAATAGCTTTAGCGCAAAGGGAGCGGTTTGCTCGGCGGTGATGGTGGCGCGAACCGTGCGATAGGGGCGATCGCCCGGCACCACAAAATCCGTGTTCCAATTGTCCGACGTAATCAAAGTACCGCTCGGCGAAACCGTCTTCCGGACTGCGGAGGTGGCAGACCCCACCGGCCCAAAAGCTTGGCAGTTGGCTTGCGCCAGCACCGGTTCCCCCCAACCCATTAGGGCGATCGCCACCAGGGCCCACCTGCACATTTTGTTCCTCCTGGGAAGGTTTATGTCTCCTAAAGCGGCACAAACTCGGCACGCTCCACCGCCTGCTGACCTTGGGGCGACAGGACGAATTCCAAAAACGTGCGCACATTTGGCGAAATTTCACGCTTCGAGGCAAAATACAAAAAGCGTGACAACGGATAGCGGCCGCTGGTGATGTTGGCCAAATCCGTGGGCACCATGCCATCAATGGGCACAATCCTGACCAGAGTCTGACCGCGGGCCTGAAACACCGTCGTGTAGCTGATGCCGTTGGCCCCCAACTCCCGCAAAATGGGCGTGGTTTCATCGCGGGGCCAGGTGATGTAATTGGCGCTGTTGGGCGGAAAATCCTTGCCCTCCAAAATCACATCCTTGAACAATTCTTGGGTGCCGCTGGCATTGGCGCGGTTCAGCACCCGAATCGGCTGGTTGGGGCCCCCCACCTGATTCCAATTCGTAATGCTGCCGTTGAAAATGCCCCGCAACTGGGCCGTGGTCAGCGCCCCTTGAAACGGATTGTTGGTTCCCACCACCACCGCCAACGCATCGCGAGCCACCGGAATCGCCACCAAACCCGCCACCACCTGATCCGCCTTCAAAGGTCGCGAAGTAGCCGCCAAAACCACCCGTCCTTCGGCCAAAGCTTGCAACCCCCCTGTTGCTGCCGTTGGGTCGCCCGTCGGGAATGCCGTAGGTGGTGGCAATGCTCGGGTTCTGCTGGGAAAACCCGTTTTGCAGTTGCTTCACCAAACGCACCATGGTTACGCTGCCATCCATCGCCACCACCGATGGGTTGGGCAAAGTGGTCTGCAGGCTGGCGAGGGCCGAATTGTTGCTTGTGCCCACGGCACCCGAACCGCCGGCCTGGCTGGGATTGTTGGTGGGGGGCGCCGAAACCGCACCGGGCTCCGTCCCCGCATTGGGTTTGGGCGAAGACGAAAGCAGAAAGAAACCGCCCCCAGCCACCCCCAAAGTTACCAAGAGCGTTCCTATCAGCACGGCTGTTTCTTTTCCTTCCACGGTGCGCACCTCCCTGAACCCGTCCCCAGTATCGCATTCTTTCGCCGCCGGCACCCCCTGCCCCTCCCCCTCCCAAGTCAATCGAGAATCTATAGCAATAAAATTGACTTGCCCTACCCGGTTTCTGGAAGGCAATAGCCCGATTCTCCAGCAAAACCCTTTGCCAAAAACCTTTTTGACAGCCCCATCTCGATTTCTTTACAAAAGTTTACCCCTTCTTTGCTGACAACAATCGCAATTATCCCTTAAGCTAGGGCGAGCTTAATGCCAATCAATCTCAATAGATTGTCAAGGGCAAGGTAGGGCTCCAGGGATGTTGGGCAAGGCCTTGAGCATCCGTCTCGTTGCCGCGACAGAAAGTAAGGAGGACAAATGCCGATCGTCGAGCGCATTCCGCCGCAGTCTGGTTCAGGAGAGAGCATTCCGTGGTGGTCGGGCAATGCCCGATTGACGGAATTATCGGGAAAGTTGTTGGGGGCCCATGTCGCCCATGCCGGGTTGATCGTGTTGTGGGCTGGAGCGATGACGTTGTTTGAGCTGTCCCGTTGGGAGCCGTCGGCCCCCATGTACGAACAGGGATTGATTGTGTTGCCCCACTTGGCCAGCCAGGGGTGGTCCACCGATGGTTATTACGCCATTGGGGTATTGCACCTGATTTCGTCGGCGTTTTTGGGGTTTGGGGGAATTTTCCATGCCCTGTGGGGGCCGCCGGTGCTCGAAAAGCAATTCCGGTTTTTTGGGTATTCCTGGGCCGATGAGGGCAAGATGACTTCCATTTTGGGGATTCACTTGGTTTTGTTGGGATTGGGGGCTTGGTTGTTGGTGGCCAAAGCCATGGTGTTTGGCGGGTTGTACGACAGCGCCGCCGACACGGTGCGGTTGGTGAGCGCGCCGACCCTCGATCCCGGGCGGATTTTGGGTATGTGGTGGGGGCGGTGGGCCGTCACTGGTTGATGGGGGTGGATTCCCTCGAAGACGTGGTGGGCGGTCATATCTGGATTGGGGCCCTGTGCGTGGGCGGGGGGATGTTTCACATTTTCACCAAACCCTTTGCTTGGACGCGATCGCTCTTTGTGTGGTCGGGGGAAGCCTACCTTTCCTACAGTTTGGGGGCGTTGGCGCTGATGGGGTTCATTGCAGCCTATTACATTGCCATCAATCCGGTGGTGTATCCCGAGAAGTTTTACGGGCCTCTGTTGGCGTTGCGGGTGGGAATTTTCCCGCGATTTACCACCGACAGCTTGGCCCTCACCAATCGGGTGTGGCTGGCCAATGCCCATTTCTGGTTGGGGTTTTTCTTTTGCAGGGCACATTTGGCACGCCCTGCAGGCCCGCGGGTTTGTCTTTTGGCAGGGCACCGCAACGCTGGCGATCGCCAATGAACCGATGGCGGTGGAAGCCTAGAAATCTCATTGTTTTTCGTGATTTTGCAGGATATTAGGATTTATGGCAGCGAAGATTGGGTTGTTTTTTGGCACGACGACGGGCAAGACGGAAGCGGCGGCCGACATGATTTGCGAGGCCTTTGGCGGAAAGGAACAAGTGGCGTTGCACGACATTGCCAGGGCCAAGCCGGAGGATTTTGCCCCTACCCCTGCGTGATTGTGGGATGCCCCACCTGGAACATTGGCGAGTTGCAGGGGGACTGGGAGAGCTTTTTTGATGAATTGGACAGCGTAGCTTTTGCCGGCAAGAAGGTGGCTTATTTTGGCACCGGCGACCAGATGGGCTACGGCAACAATTTTCAGGATGCGATGGGCATTTTGGAGCGGAAAATCGCGGAGCTTGGGGGCCAAACCGTGGGGTTGTGGCCCAACGAGGGCTATGAGTTCGATGCTTCGGAGGCATTGCGGGGGAACAAATTCTGCGGGCTGGCTCTGGACGAAGACAACCAATCGGAGTTGACCGAGGGCCGGGTGCAGAAGTGGGTGGCCCAACTGAAGCAGGAATTTGGGGTGTAAGCGGGGCTGGGGGTACGGGATGTTTCGCCCTGCCCCCCATCTTTCCCTGATTTGCTGATTTTTAGATATTGATTTGTTGCCGTAAACGGCTTGGTGAGAACGGGGGGCAGGGGTGGAACCGGCCAGCCCCCCCTTTCCCGGCCATGTCTTAACTCACCCAAATATAGCTATAGGAGCAAACCGAATGACCATGGCAACGGCACCCACCCCAACGGTGGGATGGTGGGCGGGCAACGCCCGGCTGACGAATTTATCGGGCAAGTTGTTGGGGGCCCATGTGGCCCATGGGGGGCTGATTGTGTTTTGGGCGGGGGCGATGACGTTGTTTGAGTTGTCGCGGTACCGCTCGGATGTGCCGGTGTTCGATCAAGGGTTGATTTTGCTGCCCCACATGGCCAGTTTGGGGGCCGGCGTGGGGGAAGGGGGCGTAATTGTCGATACCTATCCCTACTACGTGGCGGGGGTGTTGCATGTAATCTCGGCGGCGGTGTTGGGGGCTGGCGGCCTGTTCCACGCTTTGTTGACTCCGGATGTGCTGCCGGCGGAGGCTTCCTTTGCCGGATTTTTCGCCTACGACTGGAAAGACGGGCGCAAGATGACCACGATTCTCGGCATCCATTTGATGCTGCTGGGTTTGGGGGCGTGGTTGTTGGTGGCCAAGGCGATGTTTTGGGGGGGATTGTTTGACCCTCACTTGGGGGCGGGCCGCGTCCGGGTGGTGACCGATCCCACGTTGAACCCGTTGACAATTTTTGGCTACTTGTTTGGGGCGATCGGCAACGGCAAGGGCATGGCGGCGGTGGATTCCCTGGAAGACATTGTGGGGGGCCACGTCTGGGTTGGTTTGCTCTGCCTGGGGGGCGGTCTGTGGCATCTGGTGACGGAGCCGAAGGGCTGGGCGAAAAAAGTTTTGATTTTTTCGGGGGAAGCTTATCTTTCCTACAGCTTGGGGGCGATCGCCTACATGGCGTTGTTGGCGGCCTATTTTGTTTGGACGAACGATACGGCCTATCCGGCGGTGTTTTACGGGCCGGTGGAAACCCTGGAAAGCGCTCCGGGGGTGGTAACGGTGCGGGGGTGGCTGGCGACGTTCCATGGGGTGTTGGGGGTGTTGTTTTTGTTTGGGCACTTCTGGCACGCTTTGCGGGCCCGGGCGGCGGCGGCGGGCTTTGATTTGCAGGCGGGGAATTTGGTGCAACCCTTTGGCGATCCCCAGGTGGGCAATTTGGCGACACCGGTAAATTCTTCCGATCTGACGTTGAATTTTGTGCGGAATTTGCCGATTTACCGGGAAGGGTTGGCGCCGTTGACCCGGGGGCTGGAAATTGGCATGGCCCATGGTTATTGGTTATTGGGGCCGTTCCTGAAGTTGTCGCCGCTGCGGGATACCCCCCAAGCCCATACGGTGGCGTTAGCCTCGGCGACGGCATTGTTGGTGGTGGCGACGTTGGCCATGTCGCTGTACGGAACGGTATCTTTCCGGCGGGAGTTGGTGATGGTGCCCCGACCCACCTACGAGCGATCGCTGCCGGGGTTGCCCACAACCCTGACGGTGGCGGAAAACTGGAGTCAGTTCTGCGGCGCGTTTCTGATTGGCGGCGTGGGCGGTGCCTGGGTGGCCGACGCCCTCTTGCAAAATTGGCCGGTGTTCACGGGGGCCTTGCCCTTGGGCTAAGTCGAAGGTTGGGTGGAAAGGCGGGGAGAGCGATGGGGGCTCTCCCTTTTGATGGCAAGATTCTTGGGAGGAGGGCAATGGTTCCGAATTTGTTGTTTGTGAGCGGTGGGGCCCACTGGGCGGCGATCGATCGCCCGTTGTTGCATGGTTTGGCCGCTTGCGGACGTTTGGCCTATTGGCAATACCAGGCGGAAGCCGACGGCGAACACTCCTTGGAAGTGGCGTTGGTGTTGCTCCACGACTATTTGAAGGGCTTGCCGCAGCCGGTACATTTGGTGGGACACGGCATGGGGGGCGTTTTGGCTTGGTATTATGCGGCGGCTATCCCGAACGGGTGCGATCGCTGGCGTTGCTGGCGGTGGGGGCCAACCCAGCGGTAGATTGGCAAGCCCATTACTACCACTTGCGACAGCTTTGGCCCTGCGAGCAGACGGTGGCGCTGCAACAACTGGCCCACATGCTGTTTGCGGTGCCAAAGCGGGGTTTATGCTCGTTGCTGGCCGAGGATTTGGTGTGGGGCGTATCGCTGCATTCCCTGTGGCGCCGGGGTCGGATGAGTCCGCCGGAGTTTGCCGGGCCGATGTTTGTGGCCGTAGGCGGTGAAGACATCATCGTGGCACCGCCCCAGTGGCAGCGGTGGCGGCAATCCCTCAAACCGGGCGATCGCTTTTGGATTTGTCCGGAGGGACGGCATTTTTTCCATTACGAAAACCCAGCCGCGGTGTCCCAACAGCTCGCGCAGTTTTGGCGGTGCCAGGATGACACCGTTGCGTTGGCGTTGGCCGCGTCCGGCTCCGTTGACGTTAGACCGGTCGGGGAATAGGGGATAAATGTGCGGTTTAGTTATAGCTATAGTCATTTTAATTAAAACTGACACGGGTTTTCCTGCCCAACGAACGTCTAATAGAACCAATACGGGGGCTTCGCCCCTGCGACCCGCGTTGTTTTGTCTCGTCGCTATGCAAAACAGCTATATTTTGACTACTTTTACTCCCCTCTCCCTTCATGGGCTACGGTGTGCACACAAGTCCTGAAACCCTTACCTAGCCTTGATTTCTGGGATTGGCTAAATTCTCAATAACTCTGGCTTGTTGAGAAGCATGGACGAGAAATCAAGGTTCTGGAAAGCGAAGTTTTTGGAAAACGAGTCGGCGATCAACTTGTGTAGACACGGTAGCCCTAAATGGGAGAGGGGCTGGGGGTGAGAGCAAGATTGTCGCAAACACATTTGAAATGACTATATCTGTACAAACTGAGGCATTTGGTAGAAAACACATTTCTACAGGCGTGGTATTTCCACCCGATATGCCAAAAACACAGCTTCATTTCTTGCCGCCGCCCACATTTGATGCATTGCATTGTGGGCCAAATCATTTTGACGACACTCTCTAGGGAAGGATTTTCGGTCGTTGAACTCACGCCTACAAAATCTCGATGGCTTCGTACAACCGCCGCAAAAGCGATCGCACTTGCTGAGGATAATCTGGGTCGGTGGGCAGCAACCAAGCCAAGGTGGGGGGAGGCATTTGGGCGGGTGGGGGATCGCCCAACGCTCGTTGTTGGAGGTTGTGAACCCGCTGTCGCAGCTGCTCGGGGGCTGACCCAAGGTCAAAATTGGCTTGGAGAAAAGCCGTATCGGCACAAAGCTGACAAAAAGCCACGTCGTGGTTGACCCCCGCCAAGGTGCTCTCGGCGATGAGGAGGGGGGCAACAAAGTCGGGAAAGTCCACTTGTTCAGCCCGGGCGAAGGCGGTAAGTTGCGCGGCTGTGCTTAGACCCGGCCCCATCAGCCGATCCAACTCCCCCAGGCAGGTTTTGGCGACGGTATTGAGGGCCACGGTACGGGATTGGCGTTCCCACGCCACGGAAATGTCCCAATCCCGCAAGCCGATCGCCTGCAAATAGGCAATTTCTTGCACCAACAACCGCGGCACCGATGCCAGGGGCGCCGGCGGTACCGCGAGCCAAGTCAACACGGTTTCGGGCACGTAGGCGTTGCCGTTGACCAACAAACCCGGTTCGGGCAAAAGCTGACCGTTGACGACGACCCCAATCGTGGGGAACGGGGGGGCGACAGGGGGAAAAGGGCGAGGGGGAGCAACCGTCCGGTTCAATTCCTGGAGCCATTGCCGCAGACCCGTGGCCAAGGCGATCGCCAAGTCTTCGCGGTGGGTTTGCAGCAGTTCTCGATCGAGGGGGTTGGTCAGGTACCCCAATTCCAGGGAAAGGGAGGGAGCCCGCAAATCGCGGCAAAAAGCCAACCGACCCAAAGCCGATTCGGTATCGGGACGGGCACCCCGCTGCACCATGCCCGGTACGCCCTGCACCAAGGTTTGCAGCAACACATCGGCTTGCAATTGCCGTTCGGCATTGATGGCAATGAAAAAAGCGCTGGCCCCCCGCACTTCGGGCCGAGCAAAGGCCCCCAACCGCAGTTCGATCGCCCCGTCGCCGGCGGCGGTGCGGTTTTCAATCCAGCGCAGGCTTTCGGCAAAAGTCAAGGAACCGGGGGGGAGGGCCAGGGTGACCTGTTTCTCCGCCAGGGCCGGTTGGAGGCGGTCGATCAACAGACTCAACTCGACGGCGGCTGTGGTGCCTGCGGCGATCGCCCCGGGATTGAGAAATCCGGCCCGATCGCCAGCTCCAGCCAAGACGAACACCCGCATGGCTACCCCCGG